>CAMBYR010000176.1 GCA_945872375.1 uncultured Blautia sp.
ATTACTACAAAGTTCGCGGATACATCGAACTGAATGGTGAAAGATATTACACCGAATGGTCCAAGAAGGCAATCAGAACCGTGAAATAAAAACGGATGAAAGGGAAAGGGAGGACTTGTTCCTCCTTTTTCCATACAGAAAGTGTGAAAAGTGCTGGAAAGGAGCCGGAAGACAGAATGAAAAACATGCACGGTAAGAACTTCAGAAAGGCAGCAGCTGTCATGGGACTGATCGGGCTTCTGACCTGCCTATCCGGATGCGGGAAGATGCCGGATGGAAAGAATGGGAACCTGGCTTCAGGTCATGAGGTTTCAGACGTGACCGCAATCTCCCTTTTCTGCAGCCATATGGACTATCGCTTCAGCTATTCCTTCGCCGTAACGAAGGATGAAACAGGGGAAGACGGGTTGTGGCTGTTTAATGCACAGTGCTTAACGAAGGACCATGAGCAGGAAACGGTGTTTGAAGACAGGCCGGTCAGAAAAGAGAACGTGGAAACACTTCTTGGCATCCTGGAAAAGTACGGCACGGTGGATTTTGCGGAGAGATATATAGCGCCGGAGGAGTCGCCGCTTCAGGCCATGGACGAGACGATGTACAGCTTCAGCCTTATCTTTTCCGATGGCAGCAGGTATTTGACAGACTCTGTAGGAACGGCCCAGGAGGAGCTGGAAGCTTTCTTCTACCGCCTTGCCGAAGAGAAAGAAGCACTGTGAAAGGAGAGATCATTTTGAAAAAGCGAGATATTTGACTTATCACTTTCATGTTAACAGCGGCAGTCATCTTCTTTGCAGGCTGCGGCGCAGATACACCATCTGACGGAGACCAAACGAATCCGGATTCGGCATCTTCCGGAAAGGAGTCTGACAGCGGGGAATGCATGACCGGAGAGCAGGCACTGGCCATGATCGGCGGGGGCCTGGATTTTGTGCAGGAGGAAAACCGGCTGGGATATCTCCTGGATCGATACGAAAATCTCCACATTGTCACGCAATTCTCAGACGGGACGGAAGAACAGAGCGTGTGCTTCCTGTTCGGCGGGCAGCCTGCGTGGGCCATGGTGGAATACGAGGAAACCAGCAAACGGGTGCTTTCCGGCAGCCTGGGCGCACTGGACTTTTACTGTGAACCGGGAATGGTGCAGGCACAGCTTGACATGGAACTGTATGAATCCGGAGGAAGTTATCTGGATTACATGATTTCCAGCTATATCAGCGCAGAAGCGCAGGTGGAAACAGTGGAGGATCTGGATCCGTATCTTAGAGTGACGGCGGTGAACGGCGATCCGGAGGATCCGGAAGCAAGGCGGGATATCTATATCCTGGAGAAGGGCACCCTGCGGCTGGTGGAGGTATCCTATCTAAACGAAAATGGCGTCAGGGTGGGCGGACAGTCCATCGATACCGGCTGGGATGAAGGCGGCCTGATCTCCAACTTCCTGACCGCCTGGGAGGAGACCCGGACGGTGACCTTCGTATACGACAAAATGCTTGCAGACGGCAATCTCGTCACGAGCAGGGTGTCTGTGGAGGTGCCGGCCACCTGGGAGGTGCTGCCTCGGTATCCGGAGGAGACGTTCTGCTATCTGAACCAGGAGCAGACCAAAGAGTATGCATATCCGGGGGACGGGACAGAGGATTATACGGTGTATGTGACAAACGTTGCGGGATAAGTAAAAGAAGAAATAATCAGACCGTATGAGAGAGACAGGCAAGGTGCCTGTCTTTTCTGTATATCTGGATTACACCAAAAGAAAAAATCGTTTTATGAAAAAAATATTCTGATTGCCTGTTTCAAAATCCTGATTTTTTGTCCGTATGGTGAAGGAGGAATTTGCGCCGGACCGATAGGGTGTGTCTGGTGCGAAGCACATACGGATATGACAATCAGAATTAAATACGTTTTTGTGGATGGAAAATCGTTGAAGCTGGAATTTGATGAGAGAGATCTTGCAGCGGCATATATCATTGCGGACCGCCGCAGGGAAGCAAGTGCACGACGGAAAGAAAGGAGACATACCTATTCCCTGGACGGGATGCTTTATGAGGGGCAGGAGAATTTTGCGGAGAAAGAGACACCGGAGAGTGTAATGATCGCCAGAGAAGAAAGAGATAAGCTGCTTCTGAAAATGCAGGATCTGACCCAGACACAGCGGCGCAGGCTGTTTCTGCGGATGCAGGGGATGAGCATTCGGGAGATTGCGGAAGCAGAAGGCGTGAGTACGCAGCGGATCAATCGGACGCTGAAACAGATTTATAAAAAAATTTTTTAATTTTTTTCATTTTGCCTGTTTCAAATGGGGGTGAAAAATGTCCGTATAGTGTGGGAATTCGTTTCAGTATGGATTTCCCTCGCCGGACTTTGAAAACCTCATACAATTTATCAGGTACGTTCCCGGTGCTGTCGCGATGAGCGTGAGCACGTCAGCCGGTGCGCCATGACCTTTCCATACTCTGCTGATTTACGTGGAAAGCGAGCGATTCTTTCCGGGCTGTAAAAATCGGATGGCAGCCGATTCTGCCGCAACAGGCACCGGGGATAATGATACTCCTGCTCAGCCACAGCCCCGCATGGCGGGATCACGCAATGGGAGCAGCTTATAAAAAAAGGGGATCTGCACCGGTGAAAGCCCGGATGCAGATCCCGTGGAGCCGGAAGCCGACGGCCGCCTGGTAAATGATTTTTTTATTTCTGAAAAGTGGAATTTTTATGAAGATCCATTCATAAGATGAAATGATTTCGGAGGAAGGGAGGACTTTATGGCGGAAAATCGTACAGGCACGCAAGATGAAAAGGTTCAGACGATCAACGGATATCAGATCAGACGTAGGTATGGAGATGCGGATGCAGACACCTGCCTGCTGAAAATTCTGCAAATCAAAATTTCGCAGATTTTACAAGAAGAGAAGAAAATAGTAACATAACGGTAATCATTATATGTATTGTCGGGGAAGGAGACAGCGATGAAATTAAAAGCGGCAATATATTGCAGATTATCGAAGGAAGATGTGGACAAAGAGGATCCGAATCAGGAGAGCAGATCCATCATAAATCAGACCATGATGCTCCTGGATTATGTGGAATCCCACGGATTTGAGCTGTATGACATCTACAAGGATGATGATTACTCCGGTCTGTATGATGACCGTCCGGGTTTCGAGCGACTGATTGAAGATGCGAGAGAAAAAAAGTTTGATGTGGTCATTGCAAAGACACAGTCACGGTTCACAAGGAATATCGAACACCTGGAAAAATATCTGCATCATGACTTTCCACTCTGGGGAATTCGTTTTATCAGCGTGGTTGATAATGTGGATACGGAACTGAAGGGCAATAAGAAAGCCCGGCAGATCAACGGGCTGATCAATGAATGGTACTGTGAAGATCTGTCAGAGTCCATCCGGGCAAGCTATGTGATCAAGCAGAAAATGGGGCAGTTTCTGGGCTCTGCAGCACCGTATGGATACATGAAGGATCCGAAAGATAACCATCATCTGATTCCGGATCCCTATGCGGCAGAAGTGGTAAAACGTATTTTTCACCTGTATCTGAGCGGAATCGGAAAGGCAAAAATCGGCGTGATCCTTACGGATGAGGGGGTATTGATTCCAACCGAATACAAACAGAAAGTGCAGAAACTGCATTACAGCAATGCACACATAAAAGAAGGGCAGACCCCGCGATGGTGTTTTCAGACCATTGACGGAATCCTGCGGAATGAGGTATATATCGGAAATCTGGTACAGAACAAATGCGTAAAGAAATCCTACAAGGACAAAAAGAAAACTGCCGTGCCGAAGGACGAATGGATCCGAGTGGAACATGCCCATGAGCCAATTATTGACAAGGAAACCTTCATTCAGGTGCAGGAACAGCTGAAACAGCGTACCCTTCCTGTAGACATCAAGTCACTGAAAGAGAATCTGTTTACCGGCAGGCTGTTCTGTGGAGACTGTGGAAAAAAGATGATTTCCACGGTATCCAAGAAAAATAAAGATGGGCAGCGTTACCGTTTCTATCTGTGCAGTGACTATAAAAGCTTCGGAAATCGGTTCTGTTCCAGCCACATGATAAAGGAAGAAGAACTGAAGGCCATTGTGCTGCAGGATCTGAAGGCCCAGGCAGACCTGATCCTTTCCGAGCGGAGAAAAGGTATCCTGAGAAATTACAAGTGCATCAGCGGCAGCCAGACGAAGGCGTTTACCCTGCAGAATCTGAAGGAAGAATTAAAGAAAACAGAAAATTACAGGGAGAAGTCCTTTGAAAACTATGTGGACGGTCTGATTTCCAAAGGGGATTATGTGAAGCTGAAAGAGAAATATGACCGGAAGATCAGGCAGCTGCAGAAGGAGATACAGTCCTGCAGAGGAGAGAGAAAAGAAGAAACGTGGAAATGTGAATTTGAAGACTGGTTGGAGAAGTTTACCGATGATTTTCAAGTGGAAGATCTGACAAGGGAAATGGTACTGAACCTGATTGACAGCATATACATATACAAAGATAAGGTAATTGAGATTAATTACAAGTTCAGTCTGGAGGAAGAACCAGGAAAGCGCCAGGCTGGATAGGTGGATTTCTCCCGAAAAAGTATCCTTTTTCTATGCGACATGTGTGGCGTTGGCCGAATATGTGGCCGGCAGCGAGGAAATCTTCGTGGAGCGGATGAACCGGA
>CAMBYR010000177.1 GCA_945872375.1 uncultured Blautia sp.
CCGGAACCGAGTGCAACGCCAGAACCGAGTGCAACGCCGGAACCGACTGTGACCCCGGAACCAAGTGTCACCCCGGATCCAACGCCGACCGCTGTACCACAGGAGGGATCAGGAAGCGACAGCGACAATTCTGCAGCGGAAACCGGTGCGTCTGCGCAGGCTGCTCCAACCGGTGATCATACACCGATAGGACTTAATCTGATGCTGATGATGTTTGCAGCAGCAGCCGTGACCGGATGCGGACTGCTCCGGCGCAGAAAAAGGTAGGCAAAGGCTTTGGCTTTTCCCTGAAATATAAAAAAGCAGATCTGTTGTGGCTCTTTTTGCAGCAGATCTGTTTCTTTTTTCAATTCCTGTTTACAGATCGGCTGTGATATATGCGGCAGACAGGATCTTCCGATATGGCAATCAGGTATTGGAAAAGCTTCCCGACATTTCCGGGGCACTGCGGCTGCATATAAATATTAATAATCTATGAATTTTGTATATTTTGTAAGATTTAATTGCACTTCTTTTGTTAAGTTGTTATAATGAGTACGTCAGAGACTATCATTGACAGGAAACGGAGAGGTGAACTATGAATTTAGGAATCATTGCACACAACAGTAAAAAAGTTCTGATCGAGGATTTCTGCATAGCTTATAAAAACATTCTGGCCAAGCATGAGGTGTATGCTACCGGAACAACAGGAAGAAGGATTGAAGAAGTCACCAGTCTTCATGTACACAAATTCCTTGCCGGAAGCATTGGCGGTGATAAACAGTTCATGGAAATGGTAGAACGGCAGGACCTTGATATGGTAATACTTTTTTATAATCCGGTCATGATCGATCCCAAGGAGCCGGATATTATGTCTATTGTAAAACGCTGTGATCAGTATAATATTCCGGTGGCAACCAATATTGCAACTGCAGAGCTGCTGATACTTGGACTTGCCCGCGGAGATCTTGACTGGAGATTGAATCTGAAATGAGAGTGATTGCAGGAAAGGCGCGCCGCCTACAGCTTAAAACACTTCCGGGGCTGGACACCCGTCCGACCACCGACCGAATTAAAGAGACGTTATTTAATATTCTGCAGCCCGATCTTCCGGGATGCCGTTTTCTGGATCTGTTCAGCGGAAGCGGGGGAATCGGGATCGAAGCACTGAGCCGCGGAGCAGAATATGCCGTATTTGTGGAAAAAAATCCGAAGGCATGTATGTGCATCCGGGAAAATCTGGCATTTACAAAACTTGCAGAAGATGGTAAACTTCTGAACATGGATGTTCTTCAGGCACTTCGGACACTGGAAAATAAGGGGATCTTTCATGTAATCTTTATGGATCCTCCCTACGGAAAGGAACTGGAACGCCAGGTGCTGGAATATCTCAGGGAAAGCAGCGTTCTTGACGGGGATACCCTGATCATTATTGAAGCAGACCTGAATACGGATTTTTCCTATGCGGAATCGCTGGGATATCAGATCTGCCGTTCGAAAGAATATAAAACAAACAAGCATGTTTTCCTCAAAAAGACTTCATAAGAGAAAGTGAGAATGTATAATGGTAATTGCCGTCTATCCCGGAAGCTTTGATCCGGCAACTTATGGCCATCTGGATATTATTCAGCGTGCCAGCGTTTCTTTTGATCAGGTAATTGTTGGCGTTTTGCATAATTCTGCAAAAAGTCCGTTGTTTTCTGTGGAAGAACGTGTTAATATATTAGAAAAGGCGACGAAGGACATTCCAAATGTGAAAATAAAGCCTTTTGACGGGCTTTCTGTGAATTTTGCCAGAGAAAACAGGGCACAGGTCATTGTCAGAGGACTGCGTGCGGTAACAGATTTTGAATATGAGCTTCAGATGGCGCAGACAAATCGTGTTCTTGCGCCGGATGTGGATACCGTATTTCTTACCACCAGTCTGGAGTATGCATATTTAAGTTCTACCATCATGAAAGAAGTTGCCAGATATCGGGGCGACTTGTCGAAATTTGCACCACCGGAAATTGTCGAAGCAGTCAGGGCAAAATTGTACTAAAGTTGAGAAAATAAATAAGGAGAGTGTACTATGAGCAGCAGAATTGAACAGATCATTGAAGAAATCGAGGAGTATGTGGACAGTTGTAAATACCAGCCGCTTTCCACTACGAAAATTGTTGTAAACAAAGAAGAAATCGAAGAGTTGCTGCGTGAACTTCGTCTGAAAACACCGGACGAGATCAAACGTTATCAGAAGATCATCAGCAATAAGGATGCCATCCTGGATGATGCGCAGGCAAAGGCGGACGCGCTGATCGCAGATGCCCAGGCAAAAGCGCAGGAGCTGGTTACCCAGCATGAGATCATGCAGAAAGCATATGCCCAGGCAAATGAAACGATCAATGCTGCAAACAGACAGGCTCAGGAAATTCTTGATTCCGCTACACAGGACGCTAACAGTATCCGTCTCAGTGCCATTACCTATACCGATGATATGATGGCGAATATCGGTTCTGTTCTGACTCAGACACTGGAAGATGCAGGCGGAAAATATAAGGGCTTTATCGAAGCTCTTCAGGCATGCATGGATGTGGTAAATCATAATCGTCAGGAGCTTGCTCCTCAGACTGCACAGGCTGCAGCAATGTCCGGCGCTTATCATGAAGAAGAGCCGGAGGAGGAAGAAGATCCGGTATTAGAGGATATGGGAGAAAAATAAAACAATAAGCGCAGCAGCTGCGCTGTTCAGGATTTTTGCACAGATATATGGCAGTATGGAAAGCCTCGGATCGATGACGCTTTTTGTCTGCGCCAGTATACAGCATCCTCCGGATGCTGTAAGTGCTATGGAAACAGGATAAAGAAAATTCATGGGCAGATGGGACTGTGACAGCTGGTGGAGGCCGGTTGTGATCTCAAGGCCTGCGGCAGCCAGATCTCTGATGAGCGGATTCCATCTCCAGAAATGACAAATACAGGCGGACAGCAGGGAAAAAAGCAGAATGTATCCTCCCAGGCGGGCCATTGTTTCAAATCCATTCATAATAGAGATATCCGGAATGGTTCCCTGTGAACTGGAGGATGTCTCTTTTTTATCTGTACACGGCACCGGTGCGTCTGTTGTTTTTCCGCGAAAAAAGAGAAAACGGAAGAACATCATGCAGACGATGCAGGAAAGAAAAGAAATGCCAAGTATTTCTGCCGGAGACACACTCCCGCCCAGACAGGAATGTGCCAGATAGGTGGTTAGAAACGCAGGGCTTGGCTGATTAGAAAAGGTTGTCAGGTATTCTGCTTCCCGTTTGCCGATTTTTCCATGAACATACAGATCGGATGCCAGCCTGGCTCCCATGGGATAGCCGCAGAGCAGCCCCAGAAAGAAGGCATAGGCACCGGATGGAGAAAGCCCCAGGAGCAGATTCCACACACAGGAAAAGGGGGACAATATTTTTTCAACAGTATTTGTATGTATCAGAAAACCGGTTAAAATAAGAAAGGGAAGCAATGTGGGAAGAAGCGTATTGAGCCAGAGATCCATTCCGCCTCTGGAAGCAGAAAGCGCTTCTTTCGGATATAAAATAAGAAAAAAAAGAAGAAAGGCGATTCCTGTAACTGAAAGGATCCGTTTCATGGACAGCTCCTTTTTTCTTTAAATATATGTCAGGAGGCAGAACAATATGAGAGTGTTGGAAAACTGTGAACCAAAAAGAGTGTTCTATTATTTTGAGGAAATCTGTAGGATTCCTCATGGTTCCGGAAATACAAAGGAAATCAGTGATTATCTTGTAAATTTTGCAAAAGAACATCAGCTTGACTTCGTTCAGGATGAGATGAATAATGTGGTGATCTACAAGCCTGCCACAGAAGGATACGAGAATGCCCCAACGGTGATCATTCAGGGGCATATGGACATGGTCTGCGAAAAAAGACCGGATGTGCAGCACGATTTTATGAAGGACGGTCTGAATCTGTCCGTAGAAAACGGATACATTTCAGCCAATGGTACGACCCTGGGCGGAGATGACGGAATCGCAGTAGCCTATGGACTGGCTCTTCTGGAAAGCACGGAGATCGCGCATCCCGCTCTGGAAGTGCTGATCACGGTGGATGAAGAGATCGGGCTTCTCGGCGCGGTTGGTTTTGACTGCAGCGTCTTAAAGGGCAGAAGACTGATCAATCTGGACTCCGAGGCAGAGGGAAGCCTCTGGATCAGCTGTGCAGGCGGTCTGACCGGCACCAGCCATATTCCTGTGAAGAGAATCGAGGCAGAGGGACAGAAGCTGACAGTAAAGATCTGCGGGCTCGCAGGGGGACATTCCGGCGCAGAGATTGACAAAAAGCGTGCCAGTGCCAATATTCTGATGGGCCGTTTTCTTTATGAACTGAAAAAACAGGTGGACTTTGAGCTGTTTGCCCTGGAAGGCGGACAGAAAGACAATGCCATTACAAGAGAATCATCGGCAGGAATCCTGGCTGCCTCAGAGGATACAGAGAAAATTCTGGCATATGCAGATCTCTGCCAGAAAAAACTCCGTGAAGAATATGCCGGAAGTGATGAGAATATTACGATCAGAATAACAGATGAAGGAGTGTCAAAGGAACACATTCTTCATCCTACCAGCAGGGAAAAAGTATTGTTTTATCTGATGCAGGTTCCTTTTGGCGTTTATAAAA
>CAMBYR010000178.1 GCA_945872375.1 uncultured Blautia sp.
CAGGTATTTCACTGTTATTTCATCTTTTTTATAAAATCTTCATAAAGGGGTGACATTTTTCTGAGTTTTTCTACAATATCTTTTAATTTGTCAACCGTGTAATCCAGCTCTTCTTTTGTGGTTTCCTCGCTTAACGTGAGACGAAGGGAACCATGGGCAATCTCGTGTGGAAGGCCGATCGCCATCAGTACATGAGACGGATCCAGAGATCCGGAAGTGCAGGCAGAGCCGCTGGAACCGCAGATTCCAAAGCTGTCAAGCATCAGAAGAAGGGACTCACCTTCCACAAACCGGAAGCTTACATTCACATTATTCGGAAGTCTTTTTTCCGGGTGTCCGTTCAGTTTTACATATGGAATCTCTGTCGTGATACGGTGAATCAGATAATCACGCAGCTCAATCTCTTTTGCTGCACGTTTTTCCATGGTTGCTGCCGCACGCTCTGCTGCTGCACCATAGCCTACGATTCCCGGAACATTTTCCGTACCGGCACGACGTTTACGCTCCTGCGCACCTCCATGTACAAAGGAACGGATCTTTACTCCCTTACGGATATAGAGAAATCCGATTCCCTTCGGCCCGTTGATTTTGTGACCGCTGGAGCTGAGCATATCAATTCCATATTCATCCACGTTAATCGGTACCTGTCCAAATGCCTGTACCGCATCTGTGTGGAATAAAATTCCATGTTCTCTTGCAATCATTCCAATTTCACGGATGGGCTGAATGGAACCGATCTCGTTATTTGCAAACATAACAGAGATCAGAATGGTTTCCGGTGTAATCGCACGTTCCAGATCCTCCAGACGAACGATTCCGTTTTCATCCACATCCAGATAAGTAATTTTTGCACCGCGTTCCTTCTCCAGGTATTCACAGGTATGGAGAATCGCATGATGCTCAATTTTCGTTGTAATAATATGATTTCCTTTGGACTTATATGCTTCAAATGTCGCTTTCAGCGCCCAGTTGTCCGCCTCGGAGCCGCCTGCGGTAAAATAGATATTTTCTTTTCCGCATCCAAGAACATCCGCGATCTGCTGTCTTGCATGGGCAACACCCTCCTTGCTTTTTCCCGCAAAGTCATATATGCTGGATGGATTTCCGTACAGTTCCGAAAAATAAGGCAGCATTGCCTCCACTACCTCCGGTGCTGTTCTTGTTGTTGCAGCATTGTCCAAATAGATTATTTTTTCCATTGTTTCGTCCTCCTGCTATTCTGAAAGAGCCCTCTGCTCTTCAGATTTATTTTGAAACACCGATATCCGCCGTCTGATTTCCGGCAGAAATGATTTCTTTCTGCTTCTTTCTGCTTTCCTCAATAAGTTCGCTGAGCATCAGGGAATCCACTGACGCAGTAATGCTGTCGTTGATTCTTTTCCAGACATGCTTTGCCACGCAAAGTGACTCGCCGCTGCAGGATCCATCTGAAGCGATTCCGGGACACTCTACGGCTTCCAGGCTGCCTTCCAGGACACGAAGAATATCTCCGACCGAGATCTGATCTCCCGGCTTTCCCAAACGGTAACCACCCTGTGCACCTCTGGTGCTTTCCACAAGTCCGGCTTTTTTCAGCTTTGCCATCAACTGTTCCAGATAACTTTCCGAGATGTTCTGCCTGCCGGCAATACTCTGGATAGAAACTGCTTCATTTTCACTGTGAAGTCCCAGATCAATCAGTGCTCTAAGTCCGTATCGTGCTCTGGTTGACAGTTTCATTTCCTCACCTCTTTTAATTCCCAGTATTTTTGTCGGATTTCGACTACTACTTTATCAGAAAGACCTGGTTCTGTCAAGGAACATTTCCGCATATACTCACAAAAAACCATGTAGGATATTACCCATGTCCAAGCAGCTATTTTTCCGAGGAACTCTGCTTCTCACTGGTGCCGGACTGCTGACACGGCTAATGGGGTTCTTCTATAGAATATTCCTGTCCCGTACAATTGGTGCAGAGGGTCTGGGAATTTATCAGCTTTTAATGCCCATGCAGACCATGGTAATGGCCTTTTCCACCGTCGGCATTCAGACCGCCATTTCCCGGCTGTCTGCTTCCCGTTTTGCACTGGAACACCAGGAAGAAGCGAGGGATTTCTTTTTACTGGGTACATTTTTGTCATGTATCTTATCCTGTTCCGGCGCTCTTTTCTGCTTTTTTTATGCGGATTTCATTGCCTGTGAGCTTTTGAAAGAACCGGCCGCAAAGGATTTGATTCGTCTTCTCGCTTTTAGTTTTCCCCTTAGTTCCCTTCATACATGCATCAACAGCTTCTGTTTTGCCAGAAAAAAAGCAGGACTTCCTGCCTTTATACAGCTTCTGGAACAGCTGGTACGTATAGGGAGCACCTGGCTTTTATATCTGATCTTTCTCTCAGAAGGACGTACGGCGGCACCCGTCATTGCCGCATTCGGAACACTTGCGGGAGAGATGGCATCTGCGCTGGTATCGTTGTTTTATATGGGATCTGATTTTCATAAACATCATTACCGTCCCTGTCCCTTCTCCCAAATCGGCACCCGTTTCGGAGAAATCGGAAAAACTGCACTTCCTTTAACTGTAAACCGTGTTCTTCTGACCGTCCTTGGCAGCATTGAAGTGGTGCTGATTCCACAGATGCTGCGGCGTTATGGACTGGAACCCTCTGATGCTCTGAGTATTTACGGTATTTTTACCGGAATGGCTCTGCCCCTCATTCTGTTTCCTTCCACAATCACAAATTCAGCTTCGGCTATGCTGATGCCTTCCATTGCAGAACTTCAGGCAAAGGGATTTTCCAAAAGAATCCGCTACGTTGTCACCAGAGCAAGCAGCCTCTGCGTTGTTCTCGGAACCGGATGCTGCGTGTTTTTTCTCCTTTTTGGAAAATTTCTTGGCTTATGGCTGTTTCACAGTGAAACTGCCGGTATTTTTATCCGCACTCTTTCTTTTATCTGCCCGTTTCTTTATCTTAATACCACCTTATCCGGTATTTTAAACGGGTTGGGAAAATCCGGCACCTGTCTGATTCATAATTCTGCAGGACTGATCATCCGAATCGCTTCTGTGGCAGTTTTGGTTCCACAAATGGGGATCCGCGGGTATTTTTACGGCATTCTGATCAGTGAATGTCTGTTGTCCCTTCTCCATCTGAAGGCACTCTATCTTGCATAATATACAGTCCATCAACAGAATATACAGCCATTTCGCTTATGCTTTCAATACAAAAACCGAAAGCAGGCGTACATTTTCCTATCGACATTTTTCCGAGAATCGTTTATAATATTTCGGAAGCAAACGCAAAGTGCAAAGGAGAAAGAATATGGGATTTGAATTTATAAAAAAATTACCTACACCAGCAGAGATTCGCAATCAGTATCCCATTGATGCAGGCATTCAGACTTTGAAGGAACAGCGTGATCAGGAGATCCGCGATGTATTTACAGGAAAATCAGACAAATTTCTTGCCATCATAGGTCCTTGTTCTGCAGACAACGAGGATGCTGTGATCGACTATCTTCTGCGTCTTCGCAAAGTTCAGGATAAGATTTCAGATAAGGTTCTGATCATTCCAAGAGTCTATACAAACAAGCCAAGGACCACCGGAGAGGGCTATAAGGGCATGGTGCACCAGCCTGACCCCGAGAAAAAACCGAATCTTCTGGCTGGTCTGGTTGCCATCCGCAAAATGCATATTCATGCAATTCAGGAAAGCGGTTTTACCTGTGCCGATGAAATGCTTTATCCGGAAAATTATCGATATCTTTCCGACCTTCTGTCCTACGTTGCTGTGGGAGCGCGTTCTGTGGAAGATCAGCAGCATCGTCTTACCGTCAGTGGAATGGACGTTCCTGCCGGAATGAAAAATCCTACCAGCGGCGACTACAGTGTTATGCTGAATTCTGTTGTGGCAGCACAGGGTGCGCATCGTTTTATCTATCGTTCCTGGGAAGTGGAAACCAGCGGAAATGATCTTGCTCATACCATTCTCCGCGGCGCTGTCAATAAACATGGAGAGGCCATTCCAAACTATCACTATGAGGATCTTCGGCTTCTTCTGGAAAAATACCAGCAGAAAAATCTGAAAAATCCGGCAGTTATCGTGGATACCAACCACTCCAACTCCAACAAACAGTATGAGCAGCAGGTTCGTATTGCCAAGGAAGTTCTTCACAGCCGTATGGTCGATCCGGAGCTTCATAAGCTTGTAAAAGGCCTGATGATTGAAAGCTATATTGAACCGGGAAATCAGAAGATCGGTGCTGAACATGTTTATGGAAAATCCATTACGGATGCCTGCCTCGGATGGGAGGAATCCGAACGTCTTCTTTATGATATTGCTGAATTGTGCTGAAAAGAACAAAGCGGACAAGTCCGCTTCGAACTCCCTATATCCCTCAATCCTTGAGGGACTTGCTCCGCTTTGCGCGCCAGATGCGGACTGCCATAGGCAGTCAAATTCCATATGCATCTGGTCGCATCCCGCCCGGAGGGCTTTTTATATCACAGGAACATTACGGAGTAATTTCCTGTGATATGAAAAATATCCCAGGAAAATGCGGAGCACTTTCCTGGGATATAAAAAACTGGTCCATCGGGCCAGTTTTATTATTGTTCACAGA
>CAMBYR010000179.1 GCA_945872375.1 uncultured Blautia sp.
TTGTGAATCTGGTGATCGGAAGAGCTTCCTTCACGATCTTCTTCATCTGTGCTTCGATCTTTTCCAGATCTTCTGCAGTAATCGGGGTATCGCTGTCGATATCATAATAGAATCCATCTGCGATAGATGGTCCGATTGCAAGCTTCACATCCGGATACAGACGTTTGATTGCCTGTGCCATGATATGAGAAGTGGTATGACGAAATGCGCCCTTTCCGCCTTCGCTGTCGAAGGTCAGGATATTCAGTTCGCAGTCGCTGTCCACAACCGTACGAAGGTCTACAGTCTCGCCGTTGATTTCTCCGGCACATGCCACACGTGCCAGTCCCTCACTGATGTCGGCAGCAATGTCAATAACGGATTTTGCTTCTGCATATTCTTTTTTTGATCCGTCTTTTAAAGTGATAATCATGATTGATTCTCCTCCTTGTAATAGAAATAAAAAGATCCCTTACAACGCATTGATCGCTGTAAGGGACGAGTTATTCTCGCGGTTCCACCCTGCTTGCCCCGGCTGCACAGAGCCTTGGGCCTCTCTTTTGATGATAACGGAATCACCGGGCCGGATTGGGGCCACTCGGAGTTAGTTTTCGGCTGTTTCCCGATAAGGTGCTCCCAGCAAAATGCACCTCTCTCTGAATCGTTCCGCAGCGTACTCTTCTCGTCTTCGTGTTTGCATTTTTATTTTTGCTCTGTGTCTCATTATATCGTTGCGATTCGCATTTGTCAATGAGAAATGCCCCCGGAAACCTCTCCTGTTATCTTCCGCAGCAGAATTTATATTTTTTGCCGCTTCCGCACGGGCATGGATCGTTACGGCCGATTTTCTTGGCTTTTACAACTGTGCCGGATTTTTTCTGCTCCAGATACAGCTCTTTCCGTTTTTCATCGGAGAAGATTTCCTTCCACTGAGGAAGCTCGTAAAGCCAGTCTGCTCTTGCATCTACCATATTTTTGTAGAGAAGCTCCTTGTCAAATCCAAGGTTCACTTCGGTATTTTCATCCATGGTCTCGATTGGGTTCGGGTTCTTCAGGCTGTCGTTGATGCCATCCAGGAAACCAACCATGGTCAGCACATCCTGACCATATTTTTCAGCCAGCTCTTTTACGGTACCGGTAACTACTTCGTCCGGGTGATCCAGGAGCTGCTCATAAATGCCCTTCTCAATGTTAAAATAAGTAGCCCAGAATTTCTGGAGTTTATTACGGTCAGCCTGCTGGTCGTAGGCAATGGAACGCCACTGCTCTAAAATTGTCTTGTCGCTCATTTCTTAATCCTCTTTTCAACAATATCATTCTTCTTCCGGAGCATTCCGGATTTTTGTCTCTCCTGTGCCGGAGTGTCTTTTTCCGGCAGTCCTTTCGTATTATACCATCATTCCCTGAAAAAGACAAATACATTTAGAAAAAAGCCGGAAAAACATGTATAAACAATTTCTATTCTGTCCATACTATGATTGTTCGATGGAATCCCCCTTCCGGAGAACACCCACAAAGGATAAGCATAAAAATACGTAACTCTGAATAGTTACTGAAGTACCTAATATCCTCCCCTAATAAAGGCCCCGGAACTGTATTATGCGTCAGTTTCGGGGCCTTTCCCTGTCTTCTCCCGGGTGATCTCTAGTTGCTGTTCACAGTCAGAGTGAACAGTAACCTACTCCACTCCCAGTTTTTTCAGCTCCTCCGCCGCCTGTTTCATGCTTTTAAATAAAATTGTGCGGATGCCAAGCGCCTCCGCTCCTTCACAGTTTACCTTTCTGTCATCAATAAAAACAGACCTGTGAGCCTTCAGCCCGTACAGAGACAATATTTTCTGATACATGGCAGCCTCCGGCTTCAGTTCCTGTACCTCACAGGAAAATACCACACCGTCCATATATTTCAGAAACGCCATTTTCTGCTTTGTGTGATCCAGCATGTACTGACTGTAATTGGACAGAATATAAAGATGATAGCCCTGCTGTTTCAGGTATTTCACCCAGGTCTCCGCATAGGGAAAAAGACTGATGGTATCATAGGATCTCCGGATGACTTCCCGGATATCCGTTTCATATTCCGGTGCCAGTGCCACGAACTGACGAAGGTATTCCTCTTCCTCATAAAGTCCTCTGTCTCTTTCGTCCCAGACGCTGCTCCGGAACGTGGCATCTGCGATCTTTTCATATTTTTCCGGAGAGAAACCAAAGCCTTTCAGATAACCCTCCCAGTCAAACTGCATTAATACCTGTCCCACGTCGAAAATAATATTGTCGATCATACGATTTTCCTCTTCCTTCCCTGGCTTTTTTCGTCCGAAAAACCGATATCCCAGAAGAAGGATATAGGCCATGATCGGCACCATGATCGCAGCAGCAAGTGCACCGCGAAACGCATTTTCTGAATCGCCGCCTGTACCGAAGGCAAAAACCATGGGCAGGCAGAATACTCCCAGCAGCACGATCACACCTGCAATGGCCGCCGCTCTTTTCCAGTTTTTCATAATTCTCCTTTATTTTTCCCGCAAAATATACGCAGTATGATTACAATTCACGCCGGAGAAGAATTCCTCCCCGGCGCGAATGTCCTGCGGCAAAATCAGCCGCCATTATCTGTTTCTGTAAATAATATCATTTCTTCCCGGACCATTGGAGATCATGGTAATCGGGAATCCGATCTTTTCTTCCACAAACTCGATGTACTTTCTGCAGTTTTCCGGAAGATCCTCGTAATTTTTGATTCCGCGGATATCGCTCTTCCAGCCCGGAAGCACTTCCAGAACCGGTTTTGCCTTTTCCAAAAGTCCGGTGGTCGGGAAATCGGTGGTTACCTTGCCGTCAATTTCATAACCGGTACATACCGGGATCTCATCCAGATAACCCAGAACATCAAGAACGGTAAATGCCACATCCGTGGTGCCCTGCATACGGCAGCCATATTTGGAAGCCACACAGTCAAACCAGCCCATACGTCTCGGACGTCCTGTGGTTGCACCGTATTCACCGCCGTCTCCGCCTCGTCTGCGAAGCTCGTCAGCCTCCTCACCGAAGATTTCGGATACGAAAGCGCCGGCACCTACTGCACTGGAGTATGCCTTGCAGACAGTGACGATCTTTTTGATTTCATATGGCGGAACTCCTGCTCCAATGGCACCGTAAGCTGCCAGTGTGGAAGAAGAGGTAACCATAGGATAAATTCCGTGATCCGGATCCTTCAGAGAACCAAGCTGTCCTTCCAGAAGAATCTGTTTTCCTTCCTTAAGGGCATTCCACAGATACAGGGAAACATCGCCTACATACGGCTCTACCATCTTTTTGTATTCCATCAGTTCGGCCATCAGCTCATCCGGATTCAGCAGAGGTTTGTGATAAAGATGCTCCAGAAGAACATTCTTTGTCTCACATACGCGTACAACCTTTTCACGAAGTGCTTCTTCATCAAAAAGCTCGCTTACCTGAAAACCGATTTTTGCATATTTATCTGAATAAAACGGCGCGATACCGGATTTTGTGGAACCGAAGGATTTTCCTCCCAGACGCTCTTCCTCATACTGATCGAGCAGGATATGGTAAGGCATTACCATCTGAGCTCTGTCTGAGATCATAATCTTCGGAGCCGGCACGCCTCTGGAAACCACTTCATTATATTCCCTGAAAAATACGGGAATATTCAGTGCAACGCCGTTGCCGATGATGCTTGTGGTGTGATCGTAGAACACACCGGACGGAAGGGTATGCAGCGCAAATTTTCCATAATCATTGACGATGGTATGGCCTGCGTTGGCTCCTCCCTGGAATCTCACGATAATATCTGCTTCCTGAGCAAGCATATCGGTAATCTTGCCTTTTCCCTCATCTCCCCAGTTCGCTCCTACTACTGCTGTGATCATAACGCATCTTCCTCCTTGCGTATTCATTGCTTTATCATTGTCATTGCTCTGCGGAAAAACGGATGAATTATACATTGATCTCCGCTTTTACGCCGAGAAGCTCCTTATGTGCTTCCAGAACAGGATTCACCACTTTTCCAAGGAATGCATCTGTCTGTTCCTTTGCACGTCCCACATATCTGGACGGATCCATCGTCTTCTGAAGTTCTTCCAGAGTCAGATTGAATGCCGGATCTTCTGCGATCAGTTCCAGAAGGTTGTTGTCTTTTCCTTCGGCTTTTACGTTGTATCCTGCTTTCATGGAAAGCTCACGGATACGCTCGTGAAGTTCCTGACGGTCTCCGCCGGCCTTCACCGCATCCATCATGATGTTTTCCGTTGCCATGAACGGAAGCTCGGACATCAGTCGTTTTTCAATAACCTTCGGATATACCACAAGTCCGTCCACCACGTTCAGACAAAGATCCAGGATTCCGTCGATGGCCAGGAAGCCTTCCGGAATGCTCAGACGCTTGTTTGCAGAGTCATCCAGCGTTCTCTCAAACCACTGTGTTGCAGAGGTAATGGCCGGATTCAGTGCATCGATCATCACGTAGCGGGACAAGGAAGCGATTCGCTCACTTCTCATGGGGTTTCTCTTATATGCCATGGCAGAGGAACCGATCTGGGATTTTTC
>CAMBYR010000180.1 GCA_945872375.1 uncultured Blautia sp.
GATTGAAAAAGGTATGGCTGACCGATCAGATTACCAGTATCGGAGATTACGCGTTCGCTTCCTGTGAAGTCCTGGAGGATCTGAAAATAGGAAATCATCTGGAGACGATAGGGGGAAGGGCTTTTCACAGCTGCTATGGGTTGAAAGGCCAGCTGAATCTGCCTTCCAGTATTCAGACCATTGGGGAAAGTGCATTTTATGATTGTACCGGACTTACCACGATCTATATTGACAGGCCGAAGGATTCTGTTGAAGGTTCTCCGTGGAATTTTCCGAAAGGAAAGGTAGGGATACTATGGAAAGAATAAGAATTCTTACTGTAAAAATAATGATGTTCTGTATCTTGATCGGTTCCTGCCTGGGGATGATGGTTGTGTTTGTACAGGCCGAAGAAGATATACCGGGAGTGATATTTGAAAACAGCAGGAATGAGGCACCGGATCTGTACATTAAAAAACAGGTGAAAACCGCCATGGAAGGATATGATCCGCCGGAAGATCAGGAATTTTCCTTTGTATTGAAGCTGGATGGAGAACTGGCGAAAAGGTTGGAATATAGAGTGTTTGATAAAGAGGATGAGGAAATCTTTGATCGGGATATCCTGGGGAACCGAAAACGATTTCAGACGGACCGTTCCGGAACGTTTGCACTGAAGGCGGGCCAGACGGCATTGTTTGAATATGTGGGTTCGGGAGTCAGGTATGAAGTGACAGAGCAGCCGGCCGAAGATTACGTTCAGATCCAGCCGCAGGGAGAAAGCGCTGCGGTCGGAACGGTGCCGCCTTCCGGAGCATATGTGAATTTTGTGAATCTTTATATTCCCAAAAGTGATCGGGATACGGCAAATCTGATGATTCAAAAGAGTATTTCCTTTCCGGAGGGGTATGAAATGCCGGAAACGCCCTGGTTTTCCTTTCAATTACAGCTGGATGGCCGGAAATTCTCTTTGGAACAATATGAAATACATGATTCAAGAACGGATGAACTGTTGGATAAAGGAGTAACGGATTCGGAGGGCATATTTAAGATAAAAGGCGGATGCACGGCTGTATTTCGGGAGATACCGACGGATATAGATTATCTGGTTACCGAGAAGCCGGAAGACGGATGGTACAGCACCAAAGAGACCTCTTTAGAAGGAACGGTCACTGCGCCCGGAACGATTGTAAATTTTAATAACAAAAATGTTTCTTGTGCAGTCAGTAAAGAAGTAGAAGGCGGTGAGTCGACCGAAGAATTCCGGTTTCTGCTTACGAAAGCCGACCGGACTGTCTGGGCGGACGCGGCATATTATCTGTATCGGACCGTGGATGGAAAACTTGTTGATGACCTGGTTCATCAGACCGAAAAGGATGGAAGCTTCCTGATGTGTCACGGACAGACGGCTGTTTTTATCGGCGGAGAGCCGGGAACAATTTACAATGTTTCGGAAATTGCGAATCCGGACTATGTTCAGGTGCTGCCTGCAGATTCCAGAGGATATACAGATAAAATGGTTTTTGATGGTGTGGAAGTGCTTCCCTTTATAAATAGGAAGGAATCGAATGCGGGGACCTTAAGTGTGACGAAAGTAGTTGAAAATGTGAAAGGAACAGCGGCATTCGCACAGGATGAATTCGGTTTCCTTTTATATAGGAAGAAACTCAGTGAAAATGAGCAGGAATCTGTCTATGAACCTGTGAAAAATGCGGATTTTGTAATCAGCTCGGGCGATACGGAATTGACCGGGCAGACCGATGCAGAAGGAAAGTTTACCATCAAGGCTAACGAGACGGTGAGATTTACCGGACTTGATTATGGAGAATATAAAGTAGAAGAATCGCAGCTTTCCATTGAATATGTGGCGAAAGATGGCCAGAAAGTTCAGGAAGGGATTTTGACGGAAGAGGGCTTGCAGTTTACATTTGTAAATCTGTATTTGTGTAAAGAACTCGATCTGTATCTGACTAAAAAAACTACAGATGGACAGCCACTGGAAGGTGCATCCTTTATGCTCTATCGGGATGCGGCGCTTACCAATGCGGTAAGGGAGGAGCCTTTTGTGAGCGGAGCGGATGGCATGGCAATTATTTCTGATTTAAAGGCAGGAACCTATTATTTGAAGGAAATCCGGTCACCGGAAGGATATCGGCTGTGGGAAAACCCAATCAAAATCGATGTTATGCGTGTAGGGGCAAATATGGAAGTGACGGTTGATGACAGCCTTTTGGGAACGGATGAAGCGGGGCAGATTTATACGAAGCTGTATCAGGATCGAGATGATGAAGCCTATATTACCGTTTATAACAGCAGAAATTTTATGCTCCCGATGACAGGCGGAACAGGTGTATTCCTGTTCACGTCACTTGGTATGCTGGGTCTTACGATTGGCACATTACTCTATAAAAAGCAATGTTCTCATCGAGCAAATCAGTGAGGATGTTGTTTGAAAATAAAAGAAAAGGAGAAGAAACAATGATGAAACAAATGACAAGAAACAAAGCGGCAGGAAGGAAAAACAAGAAAAAAAGCATGCAGTGGGCGGCTGCGGTAATGGCACTTGCTCTGACCGGAATGAATGCGTCCGAAATGGCGGCGATGATACCGATGCAGGTAAAGGCTGCCGAGACAGCCAATTCCATCATCGACGGAACGCAGACGACGGGGAGCCTGGTCATCAAGAGAATGAGTAAGGAGACAGGGCAGGCGGTTCCGATTGGCGGTGCCAGATACTCCATTTATAAAATCATGAGCTTGATTCCGGGAAGTACAGTGGGAGAATTTGCATCATTTGAGAAAGTAGCAGCGTATCAGGACGTACTTAAAACGGTTCAGCCTGATGAATTGTTCGGCAGTTATTCGGCTGCAGAACTGGATGCACTTGCGATACGACTGGAGCAGGCTGCCGCAGAGCAAACGCCGACTGCCTCCGGGATTACTGCAGAAACAGACGGAACCTATACCTTTGAGAATCTGGCACTTGGTTATTATCTGATAGTAGAGACGAAAGCGCCGGACGGTTATGTGGCAGGAAAGCCATTCCTGGTGTCAATTCCCTCAACCGATAATTACCAGAGCAATGCGGCAGGAACAAAATGGGTCTATGATGTGGCAGTTGCTCCGAAAAGCGCAGAAATATCCATTGATAAGAAGCTGGCGGACTCTGAAGACGGAAGTGTGAAAGAAGGAGACTACGTACAATATGTCATCGAAACTTCGATTCCGGAATATACAGAAGATTACACCAACCCGAAATTCATAATCAAAGATACGATGAGCGACGGACTGGAAATTCTGAATGATACCACACACCCTGTTACGATCAAGATAGACGGGATCCCGATCAGCGCATCATTAGATACCTATGCATTCACGGCAGAAAACAAGACCGGCACAGCGGAAGATCTAAGCATACAGTTCCAGCCGGATTATATTAAGCAGAACCTTGGGAAAGCTGTGGAAGTGACTTATTTTGCCAAAGTGAATGACAAGGCAGTGATGGGAATCACAGGAAATTCAAACCAGGCTGTCCTTGAGTATCACAACAAACCGGGAACAGATGCCCAGGCCGAATCGGCTGAAATCAAAGTCTACAGCTTTGGCATCGAGGTGGAGAAATTTGCAAAACCATCTGCTGCCCTGGAAGGAGCCGTATTTGAGCTTTACTCGAACGAGAATCTGTCCGCAGAAAACAAAATCGGGACAGCAACTTCGGACGAAGACGGAAAGCTGCAATTCACCCGTCTTGATGAAGGAATCTATTATCTGAAAGAAACACAGTCACCTGCAGGCTATACTCTGCTTGCAAATCCAGTCAAAATTGAAATTACAGCATCCGAAATGAATCAAGTTGCAACAGGCACATTTACACTCAAAGTGAATGATAAAGAAATAACAGCGACAGATGGATCATTCGTGACAAAACTTAATACGGATTCCGGTATTTCCACGGTTGCGGTGGAGAATCAGAAGGGCTTTTCGCTACCGGAAACAGGCGGGATTGGCATCATGATCTTTCTGGGAATAGGAATTGTGGGAATCTTGATCCTTTCCGGAATTATGGTTAAAAAGATGAAACTTTGATGAAATGATATCAATAATTTACAATCTCCTCAAATAATGGTATAGTAATGAGAAGTAAGGTATGTATTTTTAATGAATTTGGTGAAAGTTCATATTATATAACTTCGGATGCAGGTAACAAATCAGCCGGGCTCTGAATATATATCATGTGAAAATGAGGGACAGGAAAGCATGGAAGAAAAAAATCGATTCAGCAAATTGTTAAACAACCTGATGACGGAAGCAGAACTGAAGAATAATACACTGGCTCAGGAACTGCAGTACGATGTATCTTATATCAGTAAATGGGTGAGCGGGCGCATGATCCCGGCGGAGAAGTCATCCAGGAAAATATTGAATGGAATTAGTCAGTGTATTGTTAATAATGCCAGCGAAGCAGGGAGAAGAAGTCTGATGGATAATTATCAGGTGGATAATATTGGAGACTTGAAAAGTGCGATCCTGGACAATATGGAGGCAGAATATAATTATGTAAACGA
>CAMBYR010000181.1 GCA_945872375.1 uncultured Blautia sp.
ATCCGTCTGATTTGATCAGGATCAGATCTTCCAGTTCCTCATTATTTACGGTAATATCTCCATAAATTACATCATGGAAGGTGGTTGTACCTTCTGTGGGCATGTTAAAGCGAATCACGTGAGGGTCTCCTGCTGCCAGACGGCGCTCCACCTCTTCCTTTGGAAGATGGAGACAGCGTTTGTCGTAAATGGAGATCTCCTTTCCGGCCACTTCACGCTTCATGGATTCCAGCTCTTCCGGTCCGCAGAAGCAGTAATAGGCATCGCCCTGCTCAATAAGCTTTTCCGCATATTTCAGGTAAACGCCGGAAGCCTGGCGTTCGCTCTGCACGTAGGGACCCACTCCACCATCCTTGTCCGGTCCTTCATCATGCAGAAGACCTGTTTTCTCCAGAGTACGGTAAATAATATCCACTGCGCCTTCCACATAACGTTCCTGGTCGGTATCCTCGATACGGAGGATAAAATCTCCGCCCTCGTGTTTTGTGATCAGATATGCATATAACGCCGTTCTGAGATTTCCCACATGCATTCTGCCTGTAGGGCTTGGCGCAAATCTTGTTCTTAATTTTGTCATTGTTTTTCTCCTCATTTTGTTCTTCAGACATCAATCGCGTCTGCCTGGAAATGATGTAACCCGGTTTCCAGTCACACGCTCCGCGATGCACAGAAATTATACCACCAAATCTTTCATTATGTCCATAGGTTTTCCATAGATTACAAGATCCGCTTTTTTATCTGCAAAATGTTCTTCACTGTTGAGAAGAACCAGCTTTTCTCCGTTGAAATCATGGATAAATGTATTTACCAGAGAAGACTTCAGGCTGCATCCCATCACCAGAAGAGTATCTGCCTTCTGTACCTCTGTGGCAGCTCTGGTAAGAAGCGAGTTGTCTACCATTTCTCCCACCAGTGAAACGCCGGGACGAAGCATGACGCCGCATTTCTCGCATTTGGGAACTCCTCTGAAATTCTGGATATAATCTATCTGATATTTTCTGCCGCAATGGGGACAACGATTATCGAACACACTTCCATGAAGCTCATAAACATTTTTGCATCCTGCTCTTCTTGCAAGAGAAAAGATATCTCTGGTAATAATGGATTTTAATTTTCCCTGTTCTTCCAGTTTCTGAAGAGCCATAAGTCCCGGGCTGATCTCTCCCAGATTGCTGATCATGTCCCTCTTATAAAATTCATAAAACTGTGCAGGTCTTACATTGTAAAAAGATGCACTGAATATCTCATCCGGAGAATATCCATATTTCGATTCGATATCATAAGAATCTTCTTCATCTCTGTAGTTGGTGCAGCCACACTGGGAACTGATCTTGACTCCCATCAATCCAACCATATACTGACTTTTTTCGATGATTTTTTTCAGCCACTGAATCCTTTCCATATACCCTTCCATAGTATTGCCTCCCGTTTTTTCAGATCTTTACGGTCATCTTCCTGATACCTTATTATGTTACCTGTGAATAGTAATCTTATTATACCCTGAATATACGCTCTTTTCAAATAGATTCCTTCGATAAAAAAAGAACCTGCAGGGATTTTTCCGCTGCAGGCTTTTCAGGTCGCTGTTATGCTTCTACACCTTTGTTTCTCAAATAATCCATCACATCTCCGATGGTTTCCATATCTGCAAGATCTTCAGTAGGGATCTCCATATTGTACTCTTCCTCCAGAGCCATTACCAGTTCAAACAGATCAAGAGAATCTGCTCCAAGATCATCCTTAAAAGAAGTCTCCGGACTGAGATCGGATGTGTCTAAATTTAACTGTTCTGAAATAATTTCTTTCATCTTTTCTAACATTGCTTTTCTCTCCTTTATCAACTCTCCTGATATTGATCATTGTATGCTCTACGGCCTCTGTTCATAAGTAAAGATACTGTTACTGTTCACTCTGTTCTCAGTAACAAGATACTTAACAGATACGCCCAAAGTATATATTCTGCCGAATTATTTGTCAATAGGATTTTCCATTATTTCCCTGCTTCCTTATAATAAACGCTCCGGTTCTTCGAATTTAATCTGCCTTGACACACTTAGCGCCATTCCCATTTCTGCCATAAGAAACAGAATCGACGTTCCTCCGTAACTGACAAAAGGAAGCGTAACACCGGTGTTCGGCATCAGATTCAGCACCACTGCCACATTAAAGATCACCTGCAGGGCAATGTGGATAAATACCCCGCTGACCAGCAGCGAGCCAAACATGTCCGGCGCATTATATGCGATAAAAAACAGCCGGTACAGCAGGTATGCAAACAGAAACAGAACGATCACTCCGCCGACGATTCCAAGCTCCTCGCAGATAATGGAAAAGATCATGTCGTTCTGAGCCTCCGGAACTCTTCCAAGCTTCTGAATACTGTTTCCCAGACCTCTTCCCAGAAATCCGCCGGATCCGATGGCGTATAACGCCTGCAGCGTCTGATAGCCGCCTTCCTCCGCGTAATCCTCCGGATGAAGCCATACCAGGATCCTTCGAATACGGAAGCTGTCACTGCTCTCCACCGTGGTGTACAGGATCAGGATAAAGCCGCCGATCAGAACCACAGCCACAGCCGCAAGGATCACAAAGGTCCGGAACTTCGGATGTGCCACGAAAATCATTCCTGCCGTAATACAGAAGATAATAATGGCCGTACTTAAGTTTTCCGTAACCACATAGGCGATCATCCCCTGGACACCGCCAAGTGCCGCGAGAACCATGCAGGCCTTCAGCGTCTGAACCTGTTTTCCCATTTTTACAATCATGTACGACAGACATATGATCACCGCCAGCTTCGCCACCTCGGCCGGCTGAAACTGGGCCGGACCGATTTTGATCCATCTGCGCGCGCCGTTTACCGTATGTCCCAGCGGTGTCATAACCAGCATCATCAGCAGGATGGCCAGTACATATAAAAATGTGGTGAAAAAACTCAGGATATGATAATCCAGTCTGGAAATGAACAGTGCCCCGAGCAGACAGATCAGACTGATCGCTGCCTGTTTTTTAAAATAAAACATGTCATCGTTATAATCCAGCTCTGCCATATAGGAACTGGTGCTGTAGAGCATAACCAGCCCGAAACATGTCAGAAGAACGATTACCGCCACAAGGCTGTAATCATAATAATCCGGTACAGCTTTCCGCTTTTTTCCGGTTTTTCCAATATCAAGCAGCGGGATTCTCTCCCGTTGTCCTGAACTTGCCATAGAATCACCCAACTTTGTAAAAATAATTTCCCGGTTGCCCGAAGTGTTTTTATTATAGCATGGCATTTTTAGATGCGCAAGTGTCTCGGGATTTCCATGCATAAATGCATGGAAACACCTCGCGGGATATTACCTGTGGACAGTAACGGCGGCGGCACATTTTCCGGATTTCTGACATAAGATAAACTGTAACTGAAATCTGCAACAGAAAGGACCTTTTTCATGGATCGTTATCAAATGGGCCGCGGCGGCGGCCGTCCTTACCGCACAACCTGCGGAATGAACCGGATGAGCTGTCCCAGCCGGCAGCCGGAATCGGACTTTTTCCAGCACGCAGATCAGCTTCCTCTGGCCATGGGATATGTTCCGGACCAGAAATTTCAAAAGACGTTTGATCTGAGCCGTGCTTTATCTTATGGTACCATTTTCCCCGAACTTTGTAAGCCGTTTTGCGGAAAGAGAGGTGTTTGCAGATAATGGCAGAAAAACAATGTCTTTCCCGTTCACAGCTGCTCCAGCAGATCAATGAAGTCAGCTTTGCCGTAAACGATATCCACCTTTACCTGGATACTCACCCCTGCGATCAGGCTGCACTTTCTTATTTTTTCCAGAATAATTCCCGACGCCGGCAGCTTATGGAGGAATATGCCCGGGCCTATGGGCCGCTTACCATCGCTGATGCGGCAGATTCCGACAGTTCCTCCTGGCAATGGTCAGAGCAGCCATTCCCGTGGGAACAGGAAGGAGGCGGCTGTTAATGTGGAATTATGAAAAAAGACTTCAGTATCCCATCAATATAAAGACCCCAAACGCCAGGCTTGCCCAGTATATCATGAGCCAGTACGGTGGGCCTGATGGGGAGATCAATGCCTCCCTCCGCTACCTTTCCCAGCGTTTTTCCATGCCGAACCGCACAGCAGCAGCGGTGTTAAACGATGTTGGGACTGAAGAACTTGCGCATCTGGAAATGATTTCCACCATTGTCCACCAGCTTACCAGAAATCTGTCCATGGAGGAAATTGAGAAATCCGGATTTGGACCTTACTATATCGACCACGCTGTAGGTGTCTGGCCCCAGTCGGCCGGAGGCGTTCCCTTAAATGCCTGCGAATTCCAGAGCAAAGGGGATCCCATCACCGACCTTTTCGAAAACCTGGCTGCTGAGCAGAAAGCCAGAAGTACCTATGACAACATCCTTCGAGTGGTCAAGGATATTCCTGAGATTGCAGATCCCATTCGCTTCCTGAGAGCAAGAGAAATCGTGCATTTCCAGCGTTTC
>CAMBYR010000182.1 GCA_945872375.1 uncultured Blautia sp.
CTCCATGGCTTACGCGGAAGAAGCCATTCATGAAGCAACCGGAAAACCGGTTCTTTCCAGCCCGCGTTTTGGTGCTGCGGCATTGGCTGATGCGCTGAAAGTCAAAGGGTTATAACTGTTCAGGAAAGGAGAAGAAAAATGCTGACAAATACAGAAAAATCCCCTTTTGCGAAGGTGCATGCTCTCGATGGGATGAAGGTAACATGGACAGGAGGCCTCTGGAAAGAGCGATTTGATACGTGCGTTTCCAGTACGGTGCCTCAGCTGAAGCATATGTTTGACAGCAAAGAGATCAGCCATGTGGTTGAGAATTTTAAGATCTGCGCAGGAGATTCTGAGGGAACCTTTGACGGAACCGTATTCGGAGACGGGGATTTCTACAAATGGCTGGAATCTGCCATTTATGCTGCATATAAAACAGACAATGAAATGCTGAAGAATGAGATCGAGGAATACGTGAATCTGATCGCCAGAGCCCAGCAGCCGGACGGATATCTGTCCACAAAGCAGATCATTGGGGAGAGAAGTGAGAATGGGGTATCCCGAATGGGGGATATCAACGATTTTGAGGTTTACAACTTTGGCCATATGTTTACTTCTGCCTGCGTTCATAAAAGAGTCACGGGAAAAGACAGCTTCCTTTCTGTTGCAAAAAAGACAGCAGACTATCTGGAGCATCTTTATGATGAGGCAGAGCGCACGGGGGATGTTCAGACTGCCGTTTGTCCGTCTCATTATATGGGCCTGGTGGAGATGTATCGTACCACAGGGGAAGAACGTTATCTGACTCTCGCCAGAAGAGCCATTTCTTTGCGAGACAGTGTGAAAAATGGGATGGACGATAATCAGGACAGAATCCCGTTAAAGGAGCATGATAAAATCATCGGCCATGCAGTGCGCGCAAATTATCTGTACGCAGGTGTGGCGGATTTATGCCTGGAAGAGGAGCATCCCGAATATCGTGAAGTTCTTCATAAGGTGTGGAGAAGCCTGGTGGATAAAAAAATATATATCACAGGCGGCTGCGGTGCTCTCTATAATGGCGCTTCTCCATATGGGAACTTTTTCGTACATCAGCCTGTGCACCAGGCCTATGGCTATGAATATCAGCTGCCTAATATCACGGCCTATAATGAAACATGTGCTTCTCTGGGAGGTGTTTTCTGGGCATACCGCATGTTCCAGCTGGAGCCGAAGGCAGAGTATTTTGACATTCTTGAGAGAATGATGCTGAATACAAACCTGGCAGGCCTGAGCCTGGATGGAAAACGCTTTTTCTATGAAAATATGCTCCGCCGGACAAAGGAACTGGACTATAAGCTGATCTGGCCGCTTACCAGAAGTGAATATATTCTGAGCTATTGCTGCCCGCCAAACCTTGCAAGAACGATTGCACAATCCAGTGAATATGCGTATCTGGTATCCGAGGACAGCATCTGGCTGGGAATGTATGGGGCAAATGAGGCAAAGATCAAACTGCAAAACGGTGCGGCGTTTACCCTGGTTCAGGAAACGGAATATCCATTTGACGGAAAGATCCGTTTCACCGCAAAGGAGATCGAGAAAGACTGCGAAGTTCATCTCCGTCTCCGGATCCCGGGATGGGCTTTTGGCGGTTCTGTGAAATGGGCAGGTATGGAATATATTCTGACGGAAAAAGACGCGGGAACCTATCTGGATGTCTGCGTGGAAAGTCCGGAACAGATGAATGTAGAGCTGGATCTTGCGATGGAGATCCGATATACAGCAGCAAACCTGATGGTGGAAGAGGCTGCGGGACAGGCAGCCATTGAGCGCGGGCCGCTTGTTTATTGCTGCGAAGGTGTAGATACGGATGCAGAAAGTCTGGATGATATTTATCTGGATCTCAATGCAGAATTTACCATGGAAGAATTTGAAATAGAGGGAAGAAACGTAATCGCTCTGAATACAGAGGAATATGTCATGAACCGCTCTGAATTTGACCGGAGCTCTCTTTATCAGCCGCTCAGATACAATGGCATGAAGAAAGAGAAGGTTCGCCTGATCCCATATTATGCATGGGATAACCGGGAATTTGGAGAAATGCGCGTGTGGTTTCCGGTTATGTTTGGCACACCATGAAACAGTATATTGGATAAAACCTCAGAATGGAGAAATCTATGATAGAAGAATACGGAAACCTTCCATTTGGAAGCCTGGAAAAGAGATGCTGTACAGAAGAAGATGCAGCGGAGCGTCTTCTCGCAGAGGCTATGGAAGGATTTCACAAAAAAATAGTCGTACTGGATGATGATCCCACCGGTGTACAGACGGTTCATGATGTATCGGTATACACGGATTGGGAGGAGGATTCGATCCGCCAGGGATTTCTGGAAAAAGAATCCATGTTTTTTATCCTCACAAATTCCAGAAGCTTTTCAGCAGAGGAAACAGAGCGGGTTCATCGTGAGATTGCCAAAAGAGTGGGAAATGTGTCCAAGGAACTCAATCAGGATTTTATGATCATTTCCAGAGGGGATTCTACTTTGCGGGGACATTATCCGCTGGAAACAGAAATACTTGCGGATGAACTGCAAAAATCGGCAGGGCTGGCGAGCGATGGGGAAGTATTCTGCCCCTTCTTTCCGGAAGGCGGACGATTTACGCTGGATAATGTTCATTATGTAAAAGATCGGGATGAACTGGTGCCTGCAGGAATGACGGAATTTGCAAAGGATAAGACCTTTGGATACCGGAATTCAGAGCTTTGTTCTTATATTGAAGAGAAGACGAAGGGAAGATGCCAAAAAGAAGACTGCATTGTCATTTCTCTGGAGGAGCTGAATCGCCTGGATGTTCCGGGAATCAAAAAGAAGCTGATGTGTGCGCAGAATATGACCAGGATCGTTGTAAATGCAGTCACATATGGCGATCTGAAGGTATTTTGTGCTGCTCTGGTACTTGCGATGAAGGAAGGGAAGCGTTATCTTGCCAGAAGTGCAGCTGCACTGCCAAAGGTAATTGGCCGTATTTCCGAGCAGCCGCTGCTTGGAAGAAAACAGCTGGAGAAAGAGGTAAAAAACGGAGGGATCGTGCTGATTGGCTCTCACGTGAAAAAGACGACGGATCAGCTGGCAGCCTTACAAACGCTCACCGGAAATATTGTTTTTCTTGAGTTTCAGGTGAATTCGTGTCTGGTGGAAAACGGACTGGAAAGGGAGGTCCTTGACATCGTTTCGAAAGCCGAGGATGTGATTTTGGAAGGCAAAACTGCTGTGATCTATACCAGCCGGACACTGCTTGCGCCGGAAACGATGAGCCCGGAAGAGAAACTTCAGATTTCTGTAAGGATTTCAGATGCAGTGACAAGCATCATCGGAAAACTGAAGACGAAACCGCGTTTTATCATTGCCAAGGGCGGCATCACGTCCTCTGACGTGGGAACAAAAGCACTTCATGTGAAAAAAGCCCGGGTAATGGGACAGGTGAAAAAAGGGATTCCTGTCTGGATGACCGGAGCTGAGAGTAAATTTCCGGGGATGCCCTATATTATTTTTCCCGGGAATGTGGGAGAAGTCAGTACGCTGAAAGAAATTGTGGAAGAGCTCATGTAGACAGATCTGAAAAAGGCTGGGAAGGAGAGAATTTGTTTATGAGAAAAGTAATCATTTCGCTGGCACCGGTTCAGGCCGGTACTGGTGAGGATGCAGAGAGACTGGCGGAAGATGAGGAAAAGAGTGTACAGCTTGGCGCGGCAATGTGCCATCTGCACTGCAGAAAACCGGATGGCAGTCTGACACCGGATATCTCTTATATGGTGACATGCTTTGAAGAAATCCGGAAGCGTACCGATGTGGTGATTCAGGCCTCCACAGGGGGAGTGTCGGAAATGAATATCCGGGAACGATGCAATCCGCTGGATTATGAAAAGGTGGAAACGGCATCCCTGAATGGAGGAACGACCAATCTGGGAGAAAGTATCTATATTAATTCGTTTGACGATATCCGTTATTGTGCGGATGCTGTTTATAAAAGAGGGATTCTCCCTGAGACAGAGGTTTTTGATATCGGAATGATACATAATATGGAACTGGTAAGGGGAGAACTTCCTTTTGCAGATCCGATGCTGTTTAACCTTGTGTTTGGTCATAAAGGCGGCATGCAGCCGACGCCGGAAATGCTGACAGCATTTCGTTCCTTTGTTCCGCAGGATGCCCTGTGGGGAGTGACTCACTTTGGAAGAGATAACTGGACGTTCCTTGCTATGGCGATTGCCATGGGCGCAGCGGTAGTACGTGTGGGATTTGAGGACAGTGCTTATCTGTCAGAAGGAAATTATGCACAGTATAACTGGCAGATCGTGGAAAAGCTTGTGGAACTGATTCGTGCAATGGGACTGGAACCTGCGTCACCTGCGGAGGCAAGAAGGATCCTGAACCTGAAAGAGCGTTGATGAACGAAAGCTTCAAAATGGAAAAATGGAGAAAAGAAAATGATAGAGATCAGCAGAA
>CAMBYR010000183.1 GCA_945872375.1 uncultured Blautia sp.
CTGTCCCCTGTCATGATGGTCTCTTCCATGGATTGTGACGGAATCCTGGCATTGATCAGTATCAGATTATTTACAAGCGTCACTACGATGACCACGATGATGATCATCTTCACATAGTCCAGAATCTCTTTCCAAATTTTCATAATAACTCTCCTCTAAATGTTCTTCCCTTATGATTTTCAAAAATTCCTCAGGTACCCCGGCATAAAAAACACGGCCGGATAAATGTGCAAGCTTTCCGCTGATCTTAGGGAATTCCAGACGATACGCGTGAAGAAGCTGATAATGAAGTCCTCTTTCCCGGAACGGTCTGTTAAAAGCCTCCGATCCGTATTGTCCGTCTCCTGCCAGCGGATGTCCCTCCGACGCCAGATGGGCTCTGATCTGATGGGTCCGTCCGGTGATCAGCCTTACCGACAAAAGTGTCTCTGCCCCATTGTCTCCCCAGGGCGTATATTCTGTCTCCACCGGAAGGGCGCCTTCCCTTTTGGAATCGTATAGTACTACTTTATTACATTTTTCGTCTTTATGCAAATATCCTTTGATATCTTTTCTCTTTTTAATCACACCGCGCACAAGGCAGAGATAATCCTTATGAATTCTGCGGTCATGAAACAGCGCGGAAAGCTCCTGAAGCCCGGCAAGGCTTTTTCCCGCCGCAACGATCCCGCTGGTATTCCGATCCAGCCGGTTGCAGACCGATGGCCGAAACGTACGAAGCGACTCCTGTGTCACTTCCCCTTTTTCCATCAGATACCCGATGAGGTACTCCACAAGAGACGGCTCTTTTCCGTCTGCAGGCTGCGAAAGCATCCCCGACGGCTTTACCACCAGCACAATATCCTCATCCTCATACAGAATATCCAGGGGACAGACGGCCTTTGCCACTTCCTGCTTCCCGGAAAACTTTTCAAAGGTCTCCTCACTGAAAAAAAGCTTCACATGATCCCCTGCGGAAAGCTTTTCACTTCCCTGGGCCTTTTTCCCGTTCAGGGTAATATTCTTTTTTCGCAGCATTTTATAAAAAAAGCTCTTTGGTGCATCCCGGAGAAGCTTGGCGAGATATTTGTCAAATCTCTGTCCAGCTTCGTTTTCTCCTATGATAAACTCTCTCATGATACGCTCCTATAAACAGATGGCTAGGATCGTATGGCAGATCAGTTCGTTTCTGGAAAGCTCCGGATATTTTTCGTCCGGTTTAAACCGGATACCCTCTTCCAGGGATTCTTTATGCTCATTCATGGAATCCAGCCGCTCCAGATAGGCCTTCAGCTCTTTTACAATTTTTACATTGACCTTATATCCGTTTTTCCGGATGATCTTCTGTGCTTCCCCTGCCATAAATTCCGTATCGATTTTCGGATCGCTGCTGTAGCCTACCACTTCATTTCCGCAGACAGCAAACGCATCGATGGCAGCACTTTTTTCATAAAAGGTCATGTACATTTCATAACACATATCCAGATTTCCGGCATGCGCACGGATTTCCCGGTAAATTCCCTCATCCATGGGCTTTCTCATGAGGATCATGATCAGATTCACCATGGACCGGCAGGCCGGAAGACATCCCACGATGCTTCCCACCGTCCAGATGGAATTTCTTGTTTTCAGGCAGATCCATGCTGCAAAAAACACAGACAGCGGAACCGCAAACAATACGATCGTAATCAGAAGTCTTCTCTTTTTTTCCGCCTGAAAATACCCGAATTCCCCCTTGGAAGGTCTCTTTTTCCCCTTATTTTTCATCTGGTTCTCCTTATGTCATTTTATCAGATCCCGGAAACTATTTCTTTTTGTGAACATTCCGAATGGTCTTCTTTTTTTTCTGATGTTTCCTGTTCCCCAAAGCTCCCCCTTTGGCATCCGCGCCGTTTCGGGACCTTTCTTTCTCCGGACGGAGCAGGCACTGTCTGCCATAACCGATCAGATCCTGTCTGCCTGCCAGGCGAAGCCCTTCCAGCACCAGTTCCCGGTTGGCCGGATTTTTGTACTGCATCAATGCCCTCTGAATGGCTTTTTCATGCGGATTTCCAGGCACATATACCTTTTCTCCCGTCAGCGGGTGAATGCCGGTATAATACATACAGGTGGAAAGCGTGGAGGGTGTGGGATAAAAATCCTGTACCTGCTCCGGTGTAAAGCCAAGATCCCGCACATACTCGGCAAGCTTTACCGCCTCCTTCATGGTACATCCCGGATGAGAAGACATAAAATACGGAAGCGCATACTGCTGCTTTCCGGTACGGGCATTTTCCCTGTCATAGGCCTTCAGAAATTTCTGATACACCTCATGGGAGGGTTTTCCCATAAATCTCAAAACCTGATCCGACACATGCTCCGGTGCCACACGAAGCTGACCGCTCACATGATGCTCCACCAGTTCCCGGAGAAAGGTGGGGTCGGGATCTGCCGCAACATAATCAAAACGGATCCCCGAACGGATAAAGACCTTTTTTACCTTCGGGATCTGTCTGAGCTTTCGAAGAAGGCTCACATAGTCCGAATGGTCTGCCCGAAGATTTCTGCAGGGTGTGGGAAACAGGCACTGTCTGTCTCTGCACACTCCCTTTGTAAGCTGTTTTTCACAGGCCGGCTGGCGAAAATCCGCCGTAGGGCCTCCCACATCGTGAATATATCCTTTAAAATCCGGCTGCTCCGTCATAGTTCGGGCTTCCTTCAGGATCGATTCATGACTTCTTACCTGAAGGATCCTTCCCTGATGAAAGGTCAGGGCACAGAAGCTGCAGCCGCCAAAGCATCCCCTGTTGCTGGTAATGCTGAAACGAACCTCCTCCAGCGCCGGTACACCGCCCGCTTTTTCATACATGGGATGACACCGCCCGGTGAAGGGAAGATCGTAAACATCATCCATTTCCTGCGTCGAAAGTGGCGCCGCCGGAGGATTCTGGATCACATATCCGCGGTTTCCGTAGGACTCCGCCAGAACCGACGCTGTAAACGGATCCGTATTTCTATACTGTACGGCAAAGCTGTCTGCATATGCCTTTTTGTTTTCCACGAGTTCTTCATAAGAAGGCAGAAGGATGGGATCACAGGCGCGGGACAGGTCTTTGCATTTATATACGGTACCCGGAATATAGGTCAGCTCCTGCACCGGGATCCCGCCGGCAAGCGCCTCCGCGATCTCCAGGATCGAATGCTCTCCCATGCCATAGGAGATCAGGTCTGCACCGGAATCGATCAGCACACTTCTTCGAATCTTATTCTGCCAGTAATCGTAATGGGCCAGGCGGCGAAGACTTGCCTCAATTCCGCCCAGAATGATGGGGGTATGCCTGTAGGTCTGACGGATCAGATTGCTGTAGACCACAGTGGCCATATCCGGCCTGAGCCCCATTTCTCCTCCCGGAGAATAGGAATCCTTCTGACGGTGCTTCCCGGAAACCGTATAATGATTTACCATGGAATCCATATTTCCCGCACTCACAAGAAAACCCAGGCGCGGTTCCCCGAACACCTGGATACTTTCTTTTTTTCGCCAGTCCGGCTGGGCGATGATCCCCACCCGATAACCTCTGCTCTCCAGAAGCCTGGTGATGATTGCGGCACCAAAAGAAGAATGATCCACATAAGCGTCTCCTGTCACATAGACAAAATCCGCCTGCTCCCATCCACGTTCTTTCATTTCCTGTCCGGTTACCGGTAAAAAATCCTGCATTTGCATTCCTCGCTTTTATCGTAGCTCGTGGGTAACGGCCTGCGCCCGATAGCCCTCGGCAATAATATCAAGCTGCCGGTGAAAACGCTCCAGCTGCTTCAGATCATTGGTTTTAAATACCCGAAGGAATTCATCCTGAATCTTCATAACCTCCCGTTTATTGGAAAGCTTATAAAGATTTTCGATGCTTAACAGAATATCCCGCACAAGATTGCTCTGCATCTGGGAGGAATTCTGCGCATCCATAATCTCGTTTCGTACCGATGCCATTTCCTTGTCAAGTGAGATAATGGCATCTGCTGCCTTGCTCAGCCGCTCCGCAACGTGAGCCGGCATATCGCCTTTGTATTTATACTGCAAAGAATGCTCGATGGTTGCCCAGAAATTCATGGCCATGGTACGGATCTGAATTTCTGCCTGCAGCTTCTTTGGTCCCTGAATCGTATCCACAGTATAATAAATGATCAGATGATAGCTTCGGTAACCGCTCTGCTTGATATGCTTGAGGTAGTTCTTCTCGCTTTTGATCTTCATGTCTGTCCGGTGCTGAATCAGAGACGCGACCGTCTCGATATCCTCCTCAAACTGACAGATGATCCTCACACCGGCAATATCTTCAATTTCTTCCTCCATGCGTTCCATGGGGATGTGCTTCCGCTGCATCTTTTCCAGAATGCTGGCCACGCTTTTTACACGACCCTCCACCTGTTCAATAGGGGAATAAAGATCGTTCAGCTTATGCTCTGTGATAAT
>CAMBYR010000184.1 GCA_945872375.1 uncultured Blautia sp.
ATGCTTTCCATCCAGCTGGATAAAAATTATCAGTATTCTTCAGAAATCTTTTCCTTTACAACGGTGCTTTCCATTCTCACCATCCCTCTGGTGGCGCTGGCAGCCTCTTTTGTCCTGTGAATCAGAAAAAACCCCTGCTTTCAGATCTGAAACATCTGGCAGGGGTTTTCATTTGTTCATTGTTTTTTCAGCTTCAGGCTGCGGAGGTACTCTTTTCGTTCCGCAGATATCCGATAGCTTTCCAATGCTTTCTGAATGGCCTTGTTATGTGTCCAGATATCCATACAGGGCGTTTCAAAATATTTCACTGCCTCATCATATTGTTTGACGAGTGCCATACTGAAATACCATGCCACGGCCATACGGATATAATACTCCTCTGAATGCACATCGGCTGCCATCTGAAGCATCTCCGACTCAAAAGCATCATCAAGGTAAAATCCCAGAAGTGTCACGAGTGCAAAACGAACTTCATATACATGTTCGCTTTTCAGCCAGTTCTGAATGTGGGTGAAAACAAGCGGCAAATGTTTTTTAAACAGCTTGGGGGACATCAGATCGCAGGTGGCCCAGTTGTCCACGTATGGAAGAAACTGTTCCGTCTTTTCCAGCAGGACATCAATATCTTTATACAAAATCGATAACAGAAATCCATGAAGATTGTTTTCTTCGTAATAGGTATGTGGTAATTCCTCCAGAAACGCCTTTGCCTCCGGCCTTTTGGCAAGCTCCCGGGCATATTTGCGAAGCTCCGGTGTTCTTACTCCAATGATCTTATCCGGAGATATATTCGGAATCAGTTTTGCGTGGAAATCCCGATATCTGCAGTCCTGCATGGCAAATAGTTCTCTTACGATCGTGTCCATTTTCACTCCTCCTGGTGTACTGACATTTTTTTCAGTATAAAGGAGGTAAGCGGGACTGTCAATGAGATCATGTAAAGCAAAAAAATATCTTGAATTCCAAAGCATTTTGAGTAAAATAAAAAAAGAGACAAACCAACTCAAAAATCACAGGAGAACATCATAACCATGAATAATCCAAGAAAACTATACTGCCGTGTCTTTCAGACCGTCTTTAAAATTGCGCTCCCATTTCTGCCGTACAGAAAACCCAAAATTATCAGCAAGATCCGGGAGGAAGATATTCCTGCCCTTTCCCATTATGCAGATAAAGAGGCCAATCCCCTTTATCCTGTACCTGTTCTGATGGATGCACGGGAACTGGAAGTCTTTTACCGGATGATCATGGAAAAACAGAAAGGAGCACTCTCTCATGAATGAAACAGAAATCCATCAGATTATAGAAAATCAGAAAACCTGGTTCCGTTCCGGGACAACTCTGGATATTCAGACCCGTCTGGAAGCTCTTCGGAAACTGAAAGCCTGCATTTTGCTTCACGAAAAAGATATTGAACGTGCCATTCACGAGGATCTTGGGAAAAGCGGGTTTGAGAGCTATATGTGCGAAACAGGACTGGTCCTCGAGGAGATCAGCTACATGCTGCGCCACATCCCTGCCTTTGCACGGGAAAAGACCGTCCGTACTCCTCTGGCACAATTTCCTTCCAGAAGCTATCAAAAGCCCTCTCCTTATGGCGTTGTGCTCATTATGAGTCCCTGGAATTATCCGTTTCTCCTTACCATGGATCCTCTCGTAGAGGCTCTCGCTGCAGGAAATACAGCAGTTCTGAAGCCAAGCGCCTATTCTCCCGCCACGGGTCATATGGTCGAAGCCATCGTCCGGGAATGCTTTCCGCCGGAATACGTATCCGTCGTTACCGGAGGACGGGCAGAAAATATCTGCCTTCTGAATGAGCACTTTGATTATATCTTTTTTACAGGAAGCAAAGCTGTCGGAAAGGAAGTCATGCGCCATGCGTCAGAGCATCTGACGCCGGTAACGCTGGAGCTTGGCGGAAAAAGTCCCTGCATTGTTGACCAGACCGCCGATATTCCTCTGGCTGCCAAACGCATTGTATTCGGAAAATTCCTGAACTGCGGTCAGACCTGTGTGGCACCGGACTATATTTACTGTCACGAATCGATCCGGAAAGAACTGATCGAAGAGATAAAAAAACAGATCCGGAAACAGTTTGGCAAAACACCGCTGATCAATAAAAACTATGGCAGAATCATCAGTCAGAAGCATTTTGACCGTATCCTTTCTCTCATGGATCATGAAAAGATCGTGGCGGGTGGAAATACGAATCCCAAGGCCCTTAAGATCGAGCCCACCATTATGGACCATGTAACCTTTCAGGATCCGGTGATGCAGCAGGAGATTTTTGGGCCGGTGCTTCCTGTTCTGACCTATTCCTCCCTGGATCAGGCCATTGAAATCATCAATTCCATGGAGCATCCCCTGGCTCTGTATTTCTTTTCCAGTGATAAAAAAGCCATTCAGAATGTTACCACCCGCTGCAGCTATGGCGGAGGATGCATCAACGATACCATCATCCACCTTGCAACCACAGAAATGGGCTTCGGCGGTTTTGGAGAAAGCGGTATGGGATCCTATCATGGAAAAACAGGCTTTCTCACATTCTCCCACATGAAGAGCATTGTGGACAAAAAAACATGGCTGGATCTGCCAATGAGATACCAGCCATATCGAAAGCTCAACAACAAATTGATCCATCTGTTTTTAAGGTAAGTGCCAGCGTTACCGTTTTCCGTAACCTGTCAGCGCTCCAGAGCATTGGGATAGATCCTGTTCAGACGCTGATCATCAAATCGTTCATCCATGATCTTCTGCCACGTATGCTCCGCCAGAATCCCTTCCCTGCGCTCATTGCTGCGTCCGAGAGCCATGGCAGACACCGCCATATTGATGCACATGAACACCACAAGAATCCATGTCAGGATCTTCCCGAAACGGATCGGCAGCTTTTCAATCATGGAAGAAAGGGGCGGATACAGTACCTTCATCCAGATCACAGCGGCGAATCCCCAGAAAAAGCAGTACAGAAGATTGATTCTGCCGCCCAGATTGAAGGGAATATCGCTGTAATCCCAGAATACCGTGCCAAATACGATCTCCGTAAAAACACTGCACAGATACTCATAAACGCCTCCAAGGACCGTTCCGGACAGAAAAAGAAAACTGTCGGAGCGGTCTTTATATTTATACAGCAAAAGCGTTGCTGCCGCAATGGCCAGACCCCAGACAATGCTGAACGGTCCCCAGACCACACTGCTTCGGCTCATCCAGACCCCGGCCGTCACACGGCAAAAGATCGTCTCGGTGATATCCCCCAGGAATGCTCCCAGAAGAAACAGCAGTGAAATCTTATAAAAGCCGCAGCCGCCGGCAAACACATGCGTATCCACCTTTTCCTGCGGGACCACTTCCGCCTGCGGATAGGCTTTCCGAATACGGGCATCCACCTGTCTGCAGATCTTTCTTTCCAGAGAGCCGCTGATCCCATCCAGCCACTGATCCACCGCTTCCCACCGGGAAATATGTCTGCTCCTTCCGGAGAGGACAAACATGGTCGCCGCACAGTCCAGAATCAGAAGTCCCAGAAGTACCCAATCCAGAATCTTTCCGGGAAGTCCCGGGATCCAGTGAAATACCTGCAGCAAAAGCTCATTGCCCCAGGTGATCATTCCCCAGGAAAACACTCCCCAGAGCACAGAGGAAGACAGACAGATGTATCCGTCCAGGTTCCATTTCCTGCCGGAGTAATCCCACCATCGTTCGTGATACAGCCGCTCAATCAGATGACCGGCCGACCATTCCAGAACCGTGGCTGCTACCATACCAAATCCAAACAGCCAGAACCCGGTAAGCTCCTGACAGAAGACAGTGACCAGTACCTCGCCAATACCATAGATCACACAAAGAGGCAAATTGACAAGACCTCTGTTAATAAATCGTTTTTGTTTCACTGCCCCTGCTGCTGTTTCCAGAACCCATCCAAGAAATGAACAGATAAAAAACAGCCAGAGCAGTTCGTATCCTGAGTAAATCATAACAAGTCCTCTCTATCTTCCCTCCGTACGGCCCCTATTCCACGATATGTTCCATGCCCTGTGCAATGATGGTTCTTACATGATCGTCCGCCAGGGAATAAAAAATGGATTTTCCATCCCGCCTGCTTTTCACAAGCTTGCTTTGTTTCAGAATCCGAAGCTGATGTGAAATGGCTGACTGTGTCATCTGAAGCACATTCGCCAGATCGCAGACACATACTTCCGCTTCAAACAAAACAAATAAAATCCGGATTCTGGTCGAATCTCCGAATACCTTAAAAAGCTCCGCCAGGTCATAAAGCTCCGTTTCCTCCGGCATTGTTTCATTTACTTTCTTCAGGAGTTCCTGATGAATCTCCTCTGTTTCACAGCACATAATTTCTTTTTCAGCCATGGAACCTCCTCTTTCTCTCTGATTGTTTTCCTGTT
>CAMBYR010000185.1 GCA_945872375.1 uncultured Blautia sp.
TCTTTCTGCCGGTAAGATAAACAAATCCATCGTCATCCACATAGCCGAGATCGCCTGTGCGAAGCCATCCGTCTACCAGGGTTTCGGCGGTTTCTTCCGGCATCTTGTAATAACCCTGCATCACACTGCTTCCCTGCACCCAGAGCTCTTCATCCACAGTTTTGGCTTTGCAGTTGGGCATCAGCTGTCCCACAGAGCCTTTCCGGATGTTCCAGCCTACGGTGGTGCTGATTACCGGGGAACACTCGGTCATTCCGTAACCCTGCAGAATGGTGATGCCGTATTTTCCAAACAGATCCAGCATGGAAGGCGGAAGATAGGCGCCGCCGCTGCAGATCGTGGTAAACTGTTCTCCGAAGACTTCTCTTTTCACGATTTCAGGAGGAAGTCCTGCGGCATCTTCCAGTTTTTTTGCCATGGTTTCGATCATCAGCGGAACCATCAGGATGATAGTAGGCTGGAAGAGTTTGATATTCTTTGCCATATGAATCAGTGAATCATTGAGGCAGATGGTGCTTCCCAGAGAAAAGCCCTTCAGAAAATCCATGCTGAGGCAGTATGCGTGATGGATGGGAGGTACGGAAAGGATGGTGTTGTGTTCCGGGAACTTCATATCCAGACAGGTGGCATTTTCTGCAAGATTCCGGTGAGAGAGCATGACACCCTTGCTTTTTCCGGTGGTACCGGAGGTAAACATAATGGTGGCAAGCTGTTCCGGAGAGGGTTCATATTCAAAAGCACCAGCATGCTCTGCAAGGAGCGCGTTCAGGGAAAGAATGCCGCTTTCATCGGAGGATTCTTTCTGCATGGAAATGATATACTGAAGCTTCGGACAGCGTTCCTTTGCCTGAGCGATCACATCGGCGCGGACCTCATCTGCCACAAAAACGGCAGCGTCAGAGCGGTCGATGAGTTCGAGCATGTCATCTGCCGGAAGAGAAACATCCAGAGGAACAGCAATACTTCCGCTGTTTACTGTGCCGAGGTAGGCAATGACCCAGGCATAGGAGGTCATTCCGGTGATGGCGATATGCTGTCCCTGCTGGCCAAGTGCAGCCAGCACGCGGGAGAAGCTTTCGCTGTCCTTTTTCAGATCGGCATAGGTTTTGGATTCAATTTCTTTACGGCCTTTTTTATAGCGAATGGCATCTGTGGAACTGTATTTTGCCTCTGCTCCGGTGATAATTTCACGAATGGTGGTACATAACATCATAATATTCGATCCCTTTCTGCCTGTGAATACAGGCATGGTGTTCAGTTTTCCTGAGACAGTTTTTCCAGATAAGAGACTGCTTCTCCGACTGTGCGGATCCGGGATACCTCCTGCTGGTCGATTTCCACGTCAAATTCGTCTTCCAGTTCTCCCAGCATACTCATAAAATCAAAGGAAGTGAAACCGAGGTCTTCCATAAAACGGGAGTCTGCGGTGATGTCGGAGGGTTCCACTTCTACATAATTGCAGATGATTTCAGATAATTTTTCTAACATAATTGGGTTCTCCTTCTATATGTAATGGATTGGTTCTGATTTTGCAGAACATCAGATCAGCTTAATAATATCGCCAATGCGAAGGTTCGGATTTTCCGTTCCCTTGAACATAATTTTGCAGAGGTAGTAGTACAGGTATTCCAGCTGTTCTCTGGAAACAGCTTTTATCTGATGCTCAAAGCTGAAATCCAGTCCATTGTCATCGGAACGATGCATAACGGTCAGATACATAGCCTGTGTGGTGGCTCCGTTGGGATACCATTTTGTTTTGTAGCGGATTCCGCCAAGCTGCTCCAGACGCTTGTCCTTCATGGACATGGGCTGGTAGGTCAGAGACATTGGTTCATAGGTCTGGCCTGGCTGATGCGGATATTTCCTGCTTCTGTATGCAAAATAAGCAGTTGGATCGTAGTTTGCATGACGGAAGTATTCGTTCTGCAGATCACGGATATGATAAATGCCTTCCAGGAAGGTCTTGTCCTGAGAAATGATCGTACGGAACGGGAAGGAATGAATTCGTGTTCCGCCGCATTTCTTTTCTTTCAGGGTAGCACGGCGCGCAATGGCATTGTTGATGGAGACGTCATCGTTGCCGTTTACCTTCTGGAAATAGGTTCGAAGTCCCATAAGCAGGAGACAGTTCAGAGATATATGGTATTTCTCACAGAAATCCATCAGTCGTTTTGTGGGTTCTGCTTCCAGATGGAAAATATCAAGAGCAGAGTCTACGGAGTCGGAAACATTGACAGCCGCCCGAAGCTCGGGATCATTGCAGCGTTTTCTTTCTGCTTCCAGACGTTCCGGTCCGGTGATACCGTTGTAAATCGGTTCAGAGGAATCGATGATGTTCTGGAAAAATTCGGTATCTTTCTGCTGGGCCTTGCTGCCTGCTTCATAAGCAAGGTCTTTTTCCAACTGTTCCAGATAGGAGGCCATTTCCTTTGGATAAGGAACATCTTCATACACAGTGCTGCAGTAGAGCTCGATGATGTCCTTTAAAAAGCAGATCAGAGACTGAGCATCCATGATCATGTGATCCACCAGGAGGTAAAGACCCTGGTAGCCGTCCGGAGTCTTGATGATCACAATACGGTACATCCGGGAATCCTGACGTTTGAAGGGAACCTGTGTCCATTCCGTCATGGTTTTTGCGGCTTCTTCCATGGTTTTTCCGGAGAAGTCCACATATTCGATTTCGGGTTCATCTTTGTCTGTCACATACTGATACAGGGTACCTTCCTTATCGGCAGCAAATCGGATCCGCATGCAGTCACATCGGTCAATTGCCTTATAAATGGACTCACGAAGGATATTCAGATCCAGTTCTGCTTCAATGGTCAGGCTGGTACCAATATTCAGGACTTCTTTCTTCGGGCAGAAGTTCTGATAATATGTATGAAATTTCTGGGCAACGGTCAGCGGATACACCGGATATCCTTTTCTTTTTCTCATCATTTTACTATCCCTCCAAGGAATTCTGTCATTGCGTTTTCGTAGGCTTCTGTGTCTTTGTAGTAGCTTTCGGCGTGAGCTGCGCCTTCCACGATCAGTTTCTTTTTCGGGGAAGCACAGTTTTCGTAAATCGTGTCACACATGCTCATTGGTACAAAAGTGTCTGCGGAACCGTGAATAAAGAGGACAGGCACCTGGGCTTTTCTGACTTCTCTGGCTGCATTGCATTCGTCCAGTGCATATCCGGCTTTCTTCTGATTGATCAGGTCGGCAATCTGCATCATTGGAAATGCGGGAAGATGGATCATTGTACGAAGTACGTGAGTGAATACTTCTTTGGCAGAGGTAAATGCACAGTCCGAAATAATACCCTTTACCTGGGACGGAAGGGTCATGCCGCTTGTCATCAGGACGGTGGCACCTCCCATGGACGTTCCGTGCAGAATGATCTGTGCTTCTGTTCCCTGCTTTTCAATCACCCAGTCGATCCACTTCATGGCATCATGACGATCCAGACAGCCGAATCCGATATAGGTTCCTTTGCTGTCGCCGTGTGCACGCTCGTCTACAAGCAGCATGGAATAGCCATGCTTAAAGTAATAATCAGAAAGACCGATGTAATCGGAAAGCCCCCGGCTGGTGTAGCCGTGAAAACAGATCACAGTTCTGGTCGGGTCGTCTCCCGGAAACCAGGTAGCATGAAGGCGAAGTCCGTCGAAGGAAACCGTGTATACATCCTCGTGGGGACGTGCCATCATAACCTCTTTCCGTTTTTCAATCAGAGGCATATGCTGGCTCCAGTCAGTTCCGGCCATTTTCATGGTGCGCTCTGTTTTGGCGTGGTTTCGCGTCATGGTACGCCGGTAAAAATAGAAGGATGTTCCTGCTTCGGCGGCAGCCAGCAGGCTCATAAATACGGCGGCACCCCGGAATGCTTTGTTTTGTTTCATAAATGAATCATCTCCGTTTAATGAGTTCGTTGAGCTTCAGTGCTTTGTCGAAATTGCCTTCGACTTTTAATTTCTGAAGAGTAAAGGCAAGTACCGGATCAAGCTTTCCCTCAACGATTGCGTTAAAAGTATCCGCAGAGGCAGTAAACATGGCATCTCTGTCGTAGTATTCGTAGGGTTCCACGCTCAGCTTGCCGTCTTTTACCTCTACATAAAAAATTCCGGATTCTTCACCGGTAACATTGAACTGATCAGCCAGATGTTCGTGAATATCGCTGACATCTGCGTTCATAAAATCAGTTTTTATCTTTGAAAAATATTCTGCGTAAGTCATTTGAAAACTCCTTCCTTCATCCGGAGCCGACCGATGGCCGACTGTTGATTTACGGCAATTTCCGACAAAGTTCGACTGACGGTCGGATTTGCTCGTAAATACAATAGCATACTTTTCGACTGGCGGTCAATTTACGGAGTTCACAAAGTTTCGAGAGGTTTCGCGATGTTTTTTGTGGATT
>CAMBYR010000186.1 GCA_945872375.1 uncultured Blautia sp.
ATTTCTGCCATGCCTGCAAACACAGCTACCAGTACGATTACACTTCCCTTTCTTGCGTACTTAATTGCCTGCCCCATGGTAATATTATTTCCTGCGCAGTCATAAATCACATCTGCCTTGTCCGGTCCGAATGCCTCTATCATGGCTTCTCCGAAATCCTTCTCCCTTGTATTTACGCAAACGTCAACTCCACATTCTTTTGCTTTCTCCAGTCTGAGATCACTGACATCGGTAATCATGACCTTTGATGCACCCATTCCCTTCGCTGCCTGTGCAACCAGATTTCCGATGGGGCCTGCACCTAGTACAGCAATATTCATCCCCGTTACATCACCAACCTGCTTTACTCCATGAACAGCTACAGCCAGAGGCTCGATCATGGCGCCCTCTTCAAAAGACATTTCTTCCGGGAGCGGTGTTACCTTAGACGCATCCACAGCAAAATATTCTGATGCGGTTCCTGTTGTCTGGAATCCCATAACCTTTAATTCTTCACAAAGATTGTATTTTCCATGACGGCACGGATAACATTTCCCACAGTATACCTGCGGTTCGATCGTTACCTTCTGCCCTTCATAAAAACCGGAAACATCCTTTCCGATTTTCGTAATTTCTCCGGATACCTCATGTCCCTGTGTCACCGGGTATTTTGTGAACGGATGCTTTCCATGGTATACATGAATGTCCGATCCACAGATACCGATGTTCATAATTTTAACCAGTACCTGATCATCCTTTACTTCCGGAACCGGTACCTCTCTGAAAATAATTTCTCCCGGATTTGTCATTACCTGCTGTAACATCGTTTCATCCTCCTTATTTATTATCTTTTATAAAATGTTTTATTAAAGTGATTACATTATTGCTTAAAAAAAGAAACTTGTCAATATGCTGTCGTGAATTCTGCCTGTTGCACAAATTCATCGAATCATTTTTGTCTATATTTGATAATCTTTCTTGCTGGTATCGTTGTTTGAAAAAGAAAAGAAGGGATTCATAATAACCCCTTCTCCTTTACATTCTTCCGATCAGCTCCCCGCCATGCTCCTTCAGCCATTGATTCCACTTCCGGTAATCCGGAAATACCCGCAGGACCTCGGCATAAAATCTGGCAGAATGATTCATTTCCTTCCTGTGGCACAATTCATGAACCACAACACTGTCAATGACCTCCGGCGGCGTCAGCATCAAAAGACAGTTGAAATTCAGATTTCCTTTGCTGCTGCAGCTTCCCCATCGGGATCTCTGATTACGGATTGTGATTTTTCCGTAATCAACTCCCACCTTTGGAGCATAATAGGCCACTCTTTCCGGAATCACTTTCAAAGCCTGATCTGCCAGGCTTTGTATTTCTTCCATAGACAGCTTCTTCGTTTCCTGTCTGCTTTTCTGCCTCTCTCTCACCTTTTCCAAATGCTTCCGGATCCAGCTTTCATGTTCTGTAACAAACTTCTGAATCTCAGCCTTTCCAAGTCTCCTCGGCGCCCGGACGACTACCTGGCCGTCCGGCCTCACTTCCAGCCCCAGACTTTTTCTGTCTGATCGAATAATCTGGTATTCCATATCCATCACTCCCGGATCATTTCACACTGCACGGATTCTTTTCCTCCATCCTTTCGCATTGCCTGCTGAGACAAAAGCCGCTGCACAGATGAATTTGTTACTGTTCACTCCGTTCTCAGTAACATGAATTTACATCTGTTCTGCAGCGGCTCCCTCTTTCACTATTTTTAACCCCTTTTCACGGAGTATAGACTCTCACCCGAAGCGGGATTCCCAGAGAATCTGCAAGTGCCTGGCTCTTTTTCACATTTTCCTCACCGATCACATCCACTACTGTAAAACGGACATCGGAAAGATACTTTTTGCAGTCTTTCGCAAAATTCAGCATTGCATCAAAGGATTTCTCTCCAAAAGCCGGATGAACGACTTCACAGTAGGATGCCGCATCAGGCATATTCAGACTGATGGAAACGCAATCCACCGCTTTACAGATTTCTTCTGCCGTAGAACGTTTATGGATCAGATCGCTGAGTCCGTTTGTATTCAGACGGATTCTGAGCGGATATTTTTCCCGCACATAGGCACTGACTGCAATCAGCTTATCCAGAGCCATTGTCGGTTCCCCATATCCACAGAATACTACTTCCTCACAGCCATGAAAATCAAAGGCATCAATAGCCGCCTCAATTTCCTCCAGCGTCGGCTCCTTTTCAAACCAGAGATTCTCGGCCTCGCCTACGGAATCTTCTGTATTGCGGATACAGAATGTACATTTACATGGACATTTGTTGGTGATGTTAAAATAAACCTGATTATTATACCGGTAAACAATATCTGTCATCTCAAAACTTCCTTCTTTCTTTTGTCATACCCAGGCATACACTCCCCGGGCGCACCTGTCAAATCCCATTTGCAAATCTTTTCTTATAGCCCATTTTGTCAAGTGCTGTTCCAAGGATCAGAAATACGATGGCGCTTCCGCCGGACTGTACAATACTTCCGCTGAGAGAAGTAAAGAATGCTGCTGTAAAGCCAAACATGATTCCCTCGGCCAGATAATAGCTGGTTCCGGAAATGCAGAATGCCAGAAACAGAGCAATCACATTTCTTTTTGTCACAATCTTATTTGCCTTCGATGAAAATGGAAGGCAGATCAGCATTTTAATGATAATGGTTGCCGGAGCCCAGACCGGTGCTGTCAGAAGATCGGCCATCCCTCCGCCGATCGCGCCTGCCGCACATGCATAAGGCAGGGGAAGGATTGCTGCTGCTATATAGATCAGAGCATCTCCAAAATGTACATAACCACCATTTGCTCCTACCGGAACATGGCAGATATATGCTGTCATTAGCGTGATCAATGCTGCCAGAACTGCCGTTACCGTCAGTCTTCTGATTCCAATTCCTGCTGCCTGCTGTTTTCCTGCTGTAATTTCTGTCATGATTTATTCCTCCCTTAGCTGATATAAATATGTTTCAAAGCAGACCCCGTCATTTCTGTCGGTTCCCTCCGCTGCCGCATCTGCGATCGCTTTTGAAAGAAAATCCACTGCTTTTTTTACACAATGCTCCATGCTCTGTCCTTTTACCAGACCTGCGCTTAATACCGATGCGAAAAGATCTCCTGTACCGGAATAGCTGCCGCCCGTTTTTTCTGTGACCACCCAGGTCTGCCTGCCATTCTCGCAGACAAGATTTCCAATTTTATCAGGCCCTTTTTTCTGCGGTACATCGATTCCCGTAATCACTGCCGAAGAAACGGAAAAATTTCCGGTAAGACACCGTCCTATCTCCCCGATTTTTGAAAAAAGCGCATCTTCGTCCAGATGCTGAAGATTTTTCCACTCTGCTTCCATTCCGTCTTTTCCGTACAGAAGAAGCAGTGCTTCTGTCAGATTCGGCGTGATCACATGTGCTTTTGTGACCAGCCCGCGCATTTTTTCAAGAAGCCCTTCTGTATACATCCCGTATACCCGCCCGGAATCACCCAAAACAGGGTCTACAAGGATCCATGTATTCGCATCTGCAAAGACTTTAAAAAAATCCTGCACCTTTTCCGCCTGCTGTTCGCCCGCCAGATACCCGGTATAAATACCGTCCGGATGAAAATCACGTTTTTGCCATTCTGCCATGATGCATCCCATGCGGTCTGTATAGTCATCACAAAAATACGATTCATACCCGGTCTGATTGCTTAAAACAGCCGTCGGAAGCGGACAGGCCTGCACACCCATAACGGAAATCACCGGAATAGCCGCTGTCAGAGAACACTTCCCCATACCGGATAAATCATTCAAAACTGCTATTTTTTTCAAGATTGTCACTCCTGCCTTACTTCTTATTCTGTTGTGCTATAGAATACCATTAAAGTGTACATTTAAAAAATATCCAAATTTATTTATTTTTTAAGGGACAGTCTATCTTTTCTTTCAGCGGGATATTGTCTGTGAACACAACAGATTTATATATTTCACGAGATCACAAAATAGTATTGACAAATCCCTTTCCCCGTGTTTATATTATCATATGAGCAATCATTCAAATGTTAATATGTAGTAGGGAGGGATTCATATGTCAGCTTCTGCAGATCATCATCATAAACACGAGGAGCCCTGTAGCTGCGGGCACGAGCACCATGAACACCATGAACATGAGGAGTCCTGTGGCTGTGGGCACGAGCATCATGAACACCATGAGCACGAGGAGCCCTGTGGCTGCGGGCACGAGCACCATGAACACCATGAACATGAGGAGTCCTGTGGCTGTGGGCACGAGCATCATGAACACCATGAGCACGAGGAGCCCTGTGGCTGCGGGCACGAGCACCATGAACACCATGAACATGAGGAGTCCTGTGGCTGTGG
>CAMBYR010000187.1 GCA_945872375.1 uncultured Blautia sp.
AATTCTGATACCCCGGCAAACAGCCATCCCGGGGCCGGAAAAAAGCTGCGGCAGTCACCGCAGCTTTTCAGTCTCATTACTCAACCGGCATATAATATACATCAGCGGCCTCGCCGTGATAGTAGAAGTCTACACCGTTCTGATCATATACGTCTTCATTGTTTACAAAATCATAGGTATTTCCTGCTGCATCCACCCAGTTTCCATTGGCATCTGGTGTGATGACAAGCGGCTGACCGTCAGAATTGCGGTAGATTGTTCTGGTCTGGTTGGTATCAGTAAGCTGTTCCTGTGTAAAGCCGCCGGAATTGCTGCCCGTACCGTCTGTCTGAACGTCTGCGCTCTGCTGGGTGCCGTCTGCTGCCGGCTGCGCACCGTCCGCTGCAGGAACGATACCTGCTGTCTGCGGAGCTGCCGCCTGAAGAGAGGACTCGCCCACGATCGCAAAGGAATCCACTGCTGCCTTCATTCCCGCATATGCAGCATCTGTCTTTACAGAAGCGGCAATGCTGTAGTATTCACCATCGTTGGAAAATACCTTGTTGATCACATAAACATACCCGCCGCTCTTTTCTGTGTTCAGCATATGGGTCGTATAGCTGTAAACATTGGCACCGTTTACATTTGTCGCGGTATAATCCTGAATTTCAAAATCGGTACCCTGTACCAGGTCTGCTGCCTGTTCCAGTGAAACTGCCATATCCTGAGAACTCGGGATCACTGCCACAGACATATCTTCCTCTCCCGCTCCGTGAAGGATCAGAATCTTTCCTGCATCCGGAGATTCAAAGCCGTACATATCTTCCTCATCCGTCTTTGACGCCCAGGTAGCATCCGGAAGCTGGATGGAAATCATATGATCCTTGGATGTATATATATTGGACTGTACATCTGCAGGTACTGTGGTAGGTGTCGGTTCCGGTTCTTTCTCCGGTTCCGGGGTAGGCGTTGCTTCTACGATCACCTGATCCTCTGCATCATCATTTCCGAAGCCACATGCAGTCATCAGGCAGGACATGGAAATTACCATTGCAAATATTGCCAGTATTTTTTTATTCTTCATAATAGCCTCCTTAAAATCTTCCTGTTCATTTTACATTTTTCCCGAAAAGCTGTCAACGTCATTTCGTGAACCTTTTGTGAAAAAGCTGTACAGGAGTCACTGAGAACGGAGTGAACGGTAACATTATACAGAAATTTCCTCTGCTTCCTGTAATCTCCTTTTTCCGCCGCCTTCGGAAATCATCGTCTGTATTCCAGCATATGAAGCTGATGAAGGGCTCTTGTCGCTGCAATATACCGCCCCTGAAGTGCCAGCGGCGTCTGATCCTTTTTCGGGAAAACAGAACATACCTGGTCAAACTCCAGGCCCTTCGCCAGATAAAAGGTCGTAACGGTAATTCCTTTCCGGAAAGAAGCACTGTTGCGGTCCAGATAGGAAAGATGGCTTTCCGAGTCAGAACCGGCCGCTTCCAGAAGCTCTTTCAGCACCTGAAAACCAGCCAGAGCCTCCCCTTCCGTCCGAAAGAGTACGGCTGCTGTTTCAAACGGGCTTTCTTCTCCCACATTCAGACAGTCTGCCGCATGCCTCAATGCATCTCCCAGGGAAGAAAACACCGCTTCCTCCACCGGAGCTCCGTGCCGTTCAAACAGCTCCATATCCGAAATTCCGGCAAGACCGTTGGCATATTCCGCAATCTCCACCGTATTACGATAGCTTTTCTTCATCTCAATTTTCCGGAGATCCTTTCCGAAAATTCCCGGAAGGAATTCCAGCACATCATGGATCGTTTCATCCATGGACTGCGCCCGGTCTCCCAGGATCGTCATTTTGCAGGGAAACAGCTTCTGCAGGATCAGATACTGAAGCCTGGAATAATCCTGCATTTCATCCACCACCAGATGACGGATCCGCCGGTCCGCCCGGCACCTGAATAAACTGTATTTCATATAAAGGACAGGATACACATCCTCATAGCGCAGTTTTCTCTTTTCAAACGCCACCCTGGGAAGCGCCCGATAACCTTCTCTTTTTAAGAAGGTGCTGTAGAGCACATAGAGATCGCGGGTTTCATACATTTTCATGAATTTTTCCGTGACCGCATCCCGCTCTTCATCAGAAAGATCGTTTCCTCTAAGGGTTTCCACTTCATCAATAAAATATTCCGCCACTGCATCCATACGGGAAAGCAGCGGGATTTCTCCGAATTTAAAATAGAACAGGTCAATGATCTCTTTTTCCGTTTTCCGGAATCCCCGGAACTCCACATCCTGGAACCGCATCAGTTCATCTTCCATTTCAAGAAAAAAACGCTCCATGCTGTTTAAAAATTCCACGGACTGCTTCTCCCGATAATTCACCTGTCTGCCGGTTCCCTTCAGCATTCGTTCGATCTGATCATACCTGTCTTCGCAGTCCGGCACAACGTCCTGCAGTTCCCGGTATGCAAACAGATCGAAGCTCATTTCCCGGATGTTTTCTTCCCCGAGTTCCGGAAGAATATGGGAAATATAGTCCGCAAATACACTGTTTGGAGACAATACCAGAATATTTGAGGATTTCAGGTTTGCCCTGTCATGATACAGAAGATAGGCAATCCGGTGAAGCGCCACTGAAGTTTTTCCGCTTCCCGCCGCCCCCTGGATCACCATGATCTTATCACTGGTATTGCGGATAATAGCATTCTGTTCCTTCTGGATCGTGCGGATGATATTTTTCAGCTGCACCTCTCCATGGCTGCCCAGCTCGGCTTTCAGAATATCGTCATCTATTTTTATATCACTTTCGAACTCATACTGCATTTTTCCACGGCGGATCTTGTACTGCCATTTGGAGGTGATCTCTCCGCTGATCTCTCCTGCCGGTGCAATATAGGAAGCCGGGCCTTTGTCATAATCATAGAACAATCCGCTTACAGGTGCACGCCAGTCATATACAAGCGGGATTCCTCCGGTCTTTTCCGCAAAATTTCCAATTCCGATATAAAATGCCTCCGGCTCCTCTTCTCCTTCGAAACAGAAATCCACTCTTCCAAAAAAAGGAGAATCCAACATTTTCCGGTACCTGCTTCTTCTGCGCATCTGGTCCTGGTTGGCATTTACCTGGTGAAGAAGTGCCTGCTGATTATCGAAATTTTCATAGCCGTACTGGTCCATTTCCGTATAGTTTTCCCAGTAGTATTCATGCATGCTTTCGATTTCCTTCCGGCCTTCCTCTATGGACGCATCGATTTCCTGAATGCGCCTTTCCAGGCCGGAAAGAACACGCTGAAGGTATTTTTCACTTTCTGTCATAGCTTTCCATCCACCTTGTATCTGAAGCTTATCAGGAATTCCCCAGTCCCCTCATGGTTTCTGGCAGAAATTCGTTAAGTGTTCCTATTATATCCTATTTTGCAGAAAAAGTATAGTCAAAACAAAAGCTTCCGGGCAGATTGAAACATATTACGTGAAATAAATGAAAGAACAAAGCGGACAAATCCGCTTTGTTCTTTCAGATAAACTGATTGGTCTTTTCATCATACTCATAGTCTATGGTACGAAGCTTTTCGATCAGTTCCTTTTTTTTCATCCCTCTGCAGGTACAAAGTGCATCCAGGGAATCATAATAATCCCGAAGCTGGGTATTTACATAGCTTAACAGCATGACCGGATCTTTTGGTATCATAATACGCCATCCTTTTGATGTTTCTCAGCGGCATTCTGCGGAAATCGTAATGATGAATTCTCCGTCCTGTACGTCCAGCACCAGCGTATCGCCTGTATGAATATCCCCTGCCAGAATCCGTCTTGCCGCAAGTGTTTCCACATATTTCTGCAGATAACGTTTCAGCGGGCGGGCACCGTAAACAGGATCGTATCCTTCCTCGATCACCTGGGCTTTGGCTGCGTCTGTCAGCTTCAGAGAAAGCTCCTGATCCGCCAGACGCCTGTTCAGATCTGCCACCAGTAAGTCTACTATCATACCAATATTGTTTTTTGTCAAGGGTTTAAATAAAATTGTTTCATCAAGCCTGTTTAAAAATTCCGGCCGGAAATGATTCCGGAGGTCATTCATCACGGCTTCTTCTGCTTCCGGTTTGATTTCTCCGGATTCGTCAATGCCATCCAGCAGATAAGGAGAACCAATGTTGGAGGTCATAATGAGGATCGTATTTTTGAAATCCACCGTTCTTCCCTGAGAATCCGTGATACGGCCGTCATCCAGCACCTGAAGCAGTACATTGAATACATCCGGGTGTGCTTTCTCTATTTCATCAAACAGCACAACACTGTATGGTTTTCTGCGGACGGCCTCTGTAAGCTGACCGCCTTCCTCATATCCCACATATCCGGGAGGCGCTCCGATCAGTCTGGACACGGAA
>CAMBYR010000188.1 GCA_945872375.1 uncultured Blautia sp.
CGCGCAAAGCGGAGCAAGTCCCTCAAGGACTGAGGGATATAGGGAGTTCGAAGCGTACTTGTCCGCTTTGTTCTATCATATTATAGTATATCAGAAGTGGAAAGAAACACAGAATAGGAGTAGAATATGACAATTCAAGAATGTTACAATGCCATGGGCGGTGATTATGCCCAGATTGAAAGCCGGCTGCCCAGTGCCGGTCTGATTAAAAAATTTATCACAAAATTTCTGGATGACAGCAGCTTTTCCGAGCTGTGCAAAGCAATGAAGGAAGGACAGCGGGAGCAGGCATTTCGGGCCTCTCATACATTAAAGGGGGTAAGTGCGAATCTCAGCTTCAGCAGACTGCTTTCTTCCGTAACGGAGCTTACAGAACTGCTCAGACCGGAAACAGATACGATTCCTGAGGAGGCTGTACTGCTTCTGGAAGAAGTCAGAAAGGATTACGAACTGACAGTAAGTTCCATTCGTACCTGTCTTGATTCTGCAGATCCGGTTTAATATGACGGAGAGGAAGAGCAATGAAAAAGAAAACGTTAATCCGGCTGGCATCGGCTGTGATGTGTGTCACGATGGCAACAGTGTCTTTCTTCGGATGCGGATCCGGGGATAAAGAGGAAGAGGCAGATTCCATTTCCGTTTATCTGTGGAGTACCACCATGTATGATACATATGCTCCCTACATTCAGTCTCAGCTTCCGGATGTGAACATTGAATTTGTGGTGGGAAATAATGATCTGGATTTCTATAAGTTTATGAATGAAAACGGAGCACTTCCCGATATTATCACGATGCGCAGATTTTCCCTGCATGATGCTGCCGATATTAAGGATCAGTTAATGGATCTTTCCACAACGGAAGAGGCAGGCGCCATATATGAAAGCTATCTGCAAAACTTCACCAATGCTGACGGCACGGTAAACTGGCTGCCGCTTTGCGGCGAGGCGGATGGTCTTGTTGCCAATAAGACGCTGTTTGATGAATACGATATTCCGCTTCCGACAGACTACGACAGTCTGGTTTCGGCATGTCAGGCATTTGAGGAAAAAGGCATTCGGGGCTTTGCTGCCGATTTTGCCTATGACTATACCTGTATGGAAGTGCTGCAGGGTCTGTCCATTCCTGAAATAACTTCCATGGAAGGGCGTATCTGGCGAAGCGGCTATGAAGATCCTTCGAAGGAGCGTGTCGGGCTGGATGACACCATATGGCCGGAGGCGTTCAGGCGCATGGAACAGTTTATCAAAGATGTGAAAATCGCTCCGGAGGATATCGAACTCAGTTATGACCCTGTCATCAATATGTTTACCGAGGGAAAGGCAGCCATCATTCGTTCCGGCGGATCCAACGTGGTCTGGTTTAATAACGACGATGTGGAAGCAGTGTTCCTCCCTGCATTCCAGGTGGCACTGAATACGGAACTTGAGAAGGATAAAACACGTCAGGAAAATGCACTTAAGGTACTTGGGGTAATGCTCTCTGATGAAGGGGAGAATGTTCTGGCGCAGGGGCAGGATGTCATTACATACAGTCAGAATGTAAAGCTTGAGCTGTCACCGTATCTGGAAAACCTTACCCCGCTGATCAGACAGAATCATATGTATATTCGTATTGCATCCAACGACTTCTTCTCTGTATCAAAGGACGTGGTTTCTAAAATGATTCAGGGAGAATACGATGCAGAGCAGGCTTATGAAGCCTTTGACGCACAGTTAAAGCAGTCCGGGGATGATTCAGAGGAAATCGTGCTGTCTCTGGAACAGGGTTACTCCAACAGATTCCACAGTAAAGGCGGTAATGAATCCTATTCTGCCATGGCAAATACCCTGCGTGACGTTTATGAAAGTGATGTGCTGATTGCACCTGCCTACAGCTTTACCGGTTCTGTACTGAAGGCCGATTACACAGAAAAGATGGTCGGAAACATGATCATGCCGAATCCTCTGGAAGCATGGAAACGTGAAATGAGCGGTGCAGAGCTGAAAGAATATATCAGATGCTCGGTAGAGGGGATTGAAAATGGCTTTACGCCGTTTAACCGGGGATCCCTGCCGACTGTCAGCGGAGTATCCATAGAAGTGAAGGAAGCTGACGCAAAGTATACGCTCACCCGTGTGCTTAAGGATGGAAAGGAAATTGGCGATGAGGATACCTTCCAGGTGACATGTCTGAATATAGGAACCTATATGGGGGTATTTCTGGAAGATGAAAGCTGTGTGTTCGAGAAGAAGGAATCCCGGGTAAAAGATGTATGGAAAGAATATATCAAAAACGGCGGCACCATAGCGAAACCGGAAAATTATATTACAGTGAACTGACATGTCCGCTGACGCAGACATCATCATATATGAAGGTACTGAACAGTTACGCCTGTGATAAGAAAGGAGAGCGGTTTTATGCGGAAACGACTGATAGTTCTATTTTCCGTGATTATCCTGTCTATAGGGTTCGTTGGGATGGGGATTCAGTATTATCGTTTTGTTTCTCAGATGATCTATACAGAAAGCGCCGCTCATTTGACGGAAATCTATCATCAGGCGAATCAGTCTCTTCACAATCTTGTGAGCAGAAACTGGGACAATATGCATATGTGGCGTGATTATTTACAGGATGTCACGGATGAAAAGGAGATACAGGATTTTATCACACATGCGCAGGAGGAAATCGGATTCACGGAATTTTACTTTATTTCGCGTGAAAGCAGCTACCGGACAGCCGGAGGAGAAACCGGATATCTCGATCTGAAGGAAGAGCTTCCGGAGCTGATCCTCTATGATCAGGATGTGATCGTAAACTCTGTGGTACCTGGTCAGCCGCAGATCATGGTGTTTGCTGTGGCTGTGGAGCCGGGAACTTATCAGGGCTTTGACTATGAGGCCATCGCCATCGGGTTCAACAATTCGGATCTGGTTGAAACGCTGGAAATATCAGCCTTTGCCGGGAAGTCCAACAGCTATGTGGTGCATTCGGACGGCCGGGTGATCGTGGATGATGTCAGTGCTGAGGGCATCAGTACCTATAATTATCTTGCGATGCTGAAAAAGAAATCAACCATGAGCAGCACGGAAATTGATTCTCTGAAGGAGGACTTTCTGAGGGGGCAATCCGGGGCAATAACATTTCGCATTGAAAAGACCGGTTATTATCTGATTTACGAGTCGGCGGGCTTTGACGACTGGATGGTCCTGGGCGTAGTACCGACGAAGGTGGTCAATGCCAGTATGAATAATCTCCAGTCCAGTACAATGCTGCTGGTTGGAGGAACCCTGCTCAGCCTGGGTATCGTTCTTCTTTCATTTGTCATCCGACAGAACCGGATGAAGCTGAAAGAAAAGGATACGGAAATTCTTTACCGGGAGGAATTGTTTTCCACACTGTCCGGAAATGTGGATGATGTGTTCCTGATGCTGGATGCGGAGCGCTTACGGGTGGATTACGTCAGTCCCAATATAGAAAAACTGCTGGGTATCTCTGAAGAAGAGGCCCGTGAGGATATCCGGAAGATCGATCTTCCGGCAAGAGACCAGGATACCATCCGTGTTCTGGATCAGCTGGCCCATATCCTTCCCGGACAGCAGGGAGAATGGGACCGGGAGTATCTTCAGCAGAAGACCGGTGAGATCCGATGGTTCCATGTCATTGCGCTGTGCAGAGATATACAGAACGAGAAAAAATATATTCTTGTAATGTCCGACCGAACCAAAGACAAGAAGATCAATCGGGCTCTCGAGGAGGCGGTCAGTGCTGCTGAGAGTGCAAACCGGGCGAAGAGTACTTTTCTCAGCAATATGTCCCATGATATCCGTACTCCTATGAATGCCATTATCGGTTTTGCCACTCTGGCAACAGCAAACATAGACAAGAAAGATAAGGTGAAAGACTACCTTGCAAAAATTCTGGCTTCCGGAAACCATCTGCTTTCTCTGATCAACGATGTTCTGGATATGAGCCGTATCGAGAGCGGCAAGATTCATCTGGAAGAAACAGAGGTCAACCTTTCTGATGTCCTTCATGATCTCAAAACGATCATCAGCGGACAAATCCATGCAAAGCAGCTGGAGCTGTACATGGATACGCTGGATGTGGTTGATGAAGATGTGCTCTGTGATAAGATACGGCTGAATCAGGTACTGCTGAATCTGCTGTCCAATGCGATTAAATTCACACACCCCGGCGGCACGGTGTCTGTTCGGGTAACACAGATCCACAATGCACCGGAAGGAAAGGGTCTGTATGAATTCAGGGTGAAAGACAACGGCATCGGAATGAGTCCGGAGTTTGCCCGCAGGATTTTTGAACCGTTTGAGCGGGAGCGCAGCTCGACCGTAAGCAACATTCAGGGAACC
>CAMBYR010000189.1 GCA_945872375.1 uncultured Blautia sp.
TGGTCAGGGCATGTGTCCATTATGCATTGTTTGAAGATGAATTTTATCTGAAATCGCAGACAGATGTACTGAAAGAAAGCCTTGAGATGTTTATGGAAAAGTATGGCCGCGGCGAAGCTGCAGGGCAAAGGCAGGAAACAACATGAAAAAAAGATAATTGAGCTTCGAAAATAAAACTCCCTGCTGATCGGAATTCGACCGGCAGGGAGTTTTCAGAAACATTGGATTTTCAGGAAGTATAATCGCGTTCGACTGATTTTACCTGTTCTACAGAGGTATCGGCAAGAGCAGCAATTTCCTCGTAGGAAAAGGCTTTCTGGTTAAGGAGACGCAGGATTTTGACTGCCTGCTGTTGTCCGGAGGCAAACCCTTATAAATCCACAGTGAAACGCCCGGTAGGGGAGCTACCGGGCGTTTCGAGGGGAGTATAAATAATTAAATAAGGGGTTATGTAAAAAAAATTTTTGAAGGGTAAATTCTTTTTACATCAAAGATTATAATATAAATTGGAAAAAAAAGCAATATAAATTCGTGAATAATCAACCAACTTTTTGGCATAATAGACTGTGTAATGAGCAAATGCAGCAAAATAAGCATCAGGCTGCACGATATTTTATGAACAGGAGGGCCACGAAAATGGCAAAAAATTATGAAAATGAAAACAAATCCGGTAATTTCAGCACTGGAAATACAACTTCAAAAAACGGAATGAATTCCACAAGCTCCAGAGAAAGCAATAAAAACAGCTCCAATGCACAGTCTTCCGGAAAAAACAGCTCCAGAAACAGCAGCTCCAACAAAAACAGCACGACCAGCAAAACAAGCAGTTCCTACAGTGAGGAACAGGACGGCTACAACAGCAGATACTGATGATTTGTAACGATTGCATTGCTTCTCCCTTCTTCTATTGATAAAAAACTCCGGCTGCCTGAGGGTGCCGGAGTTTTCCTGTGTTACATATGATAAAGAAAAAGGAGTATTCTGCATGTTTCAGTTGGAGACGATTTCTGCAAAAATGCTGGACTATTATGTGGACCGGCATGATGCGTTGATTATAGATCTCAGGGAAGGAAACGCATATGAATCCGGCCATGTGCGGTCGGCGATATCCGTTCCCTATGAGGAGCTGGAAGATCGGCGGGATTTTTCGAAAGAGAAAATTCTGGTATTTTACTGCGAAAGAGGCGGAGCCAGTATGATGGCAGCCCGCCAGTTTGCCAGGCTGGGATGGCGGACACGTTCAGTGATTGGAGGTTTTGAAGCATATCGGGGAAGAAATCTTGTAATTTCCTCCAAACCATGATAAGGTAAAGGGGAAATTTGGACGAATGGGAGAAATCATATGAAATACATGTTTGCATCAGATATTCATGGTTCTGCATATTACTGCAGAAAAATGCTGGAAGCCTGGGATAGAGAAGGAGCAGAGCGCCTGGTGCTTCTGGGCGATCTGCTTTATCATGGGCCGAGAAACGACCTGCCCCGGGAATATGCGCCAAAAGAAGTGATTTCCATGCTGAATGCCAGAAAGCAGAAAATATACTCTGTACGGGGAAACTGCGAGGCGGAAGTGGATCAGATGGTTCTGGAATTTCCTGTGCTGGCAGATTACAGTGTCCTGGTTCTTGACGGCAGGACTTTTTATGCCACTCATGGACATGTTTATCATCAGGATCATCTGCCGCCACTGATGGACGGAGATATTCTGATTCATGGACATACACATGTGCTGAAAGCAGAACAGATGGACGGCTACATTCTTCTGAACCCCGGTTCCGTATCGATTCCAAAGGAAGGAAATCCGCCTACCTATGGAATTTATGAGGACGGACTTTTCCGTATCCGGGACTTTGAAGGAAATACCATAAAAGAAATGAATCTGTAAAGAGAGGAAGCCATGGAAAAATGGGAATTGATTGCACCCTGTCATTTTGGTCTGGAAGCGGTGCTGAAACGGGAAATCACAGATCTGGGATATGAGATCACCAAAGTAGAAGACGGAAAGGTAACGTTTCTGGCAGATGCAGAGGGCATTGCTTATGCCAACATGTTTCTGCGAACCACGGAGCGGATCCTTCTGAAGGTGGCGGAAGTAAAAGCAGTAACATTTGAAGAGCTTTTTGAGAAAACAAAAGCCCTTCCCTGGGAGCGTTTTATTCCGGAGGACGGGAAATTCTGGGTGGCAAAGGCCAATTCGGTGAAGAGTAAGCTGTTCAGCCCGTCTGATATTCAGTCTATCATGAAAAAAGCTATCGTAGAACGGCTGAAAGGCGTGTATGGAATTTCCTGGTTTCCGGAGGATGGAGCCAGCTTTCCCATTCGTGTGGCATTTATGAAGGACATTGCTACGATCGGGATCGATACGTCCGGGGTTTCTCTCCACAAGCGTGGATATCGCCAGATGACGGTAAAGGCGCCGATTACGGAAACACTGGCGGCTGCATTGATCATGCTGACTCCATGGAAAGGCGACAGGATTCTTGTGGATCCGTTCTGCGGCAGCGGTACCTTTCCCATTGAAGCAGCGATGATGGCGGCAAATATTGCACCTGGAATGAATCGTTCTTTTCTGGCGGAGGACTGGAAGCATCTGGTTCCCAGAAAATGCTGGTATGATGCACTGGAAGAGGCACAGGATCTGGTAAATCGGGATATCAAAACGGATATTCAGGGATATGACATTGACGATGAAGCTCTGAAGGCAGCCCGTTCCAACGCAAAAATGGCTGGAGTGGAGCATCTGATTCATTTTCAGAGACGTCCTGTGAAGGAGCTTCGTCATCCAAAGCCATACGGGTTTATCATTACCAATCCGCCTTATGGAGAACGTCTGGAAGAAAAGGCAGCGCTCCCCGGGCTTTATCGGGAAATCGGAGAAAGCTTTGCGGGACTGGATAAATGGTCCATGTACCTGATTACTTCCTATGATAAAGCGGAAAATGATATCGGAAGAAAAGCAGATAAAAATCGTAAAATTTATAATGGCATGCTGAAAACATACTTTTATCAGTTTATCGGGCCGCGGCCGCCAAAGAAAAGCTGATGTTTCAGAAAGAGGGATAATGAAATGAGAAAAATTATTTTTGCAACAGGAAATCAGGGGAAAATGAAGGAAATCCGTGAAATTCTTGCAGATCTGGATGCAGAAATTCTTTCATTAAAGGATGCCGGAATTACAGCGGATATTGTGGAGAATGGAAATTCCTTCGAGGAAAATGCGCAGATCAAAGCAAAAGCAATCTGCGAACTGACAGGAGAGATTGTTCTGGCGGACGATTCCGGCCTGGAAGTAGACTATCTGAATAAAGAGCCGGGAATCTACTCCGCCCGCTATATGGGAGAGGATACTTCCTATCATATTAAGAATGCCAGTATTATTCAGCGGCTGGAAGGTGTTCCGGATGAGCAGCGCACGGCAAGATTTGTATGTGCCGTTGCAGCAGCATTTCCGGATGGAACGGTGAAAACGGTACGCGAATCCATGGAAGGCCGGATCGGATATGAGGAAAAGGGTGAAAATGGTTTTGGATACGATCCGATTTTCTATCTTCCGGAGTATGGATGTACTTCCGCGGAAATTTCTATGGAAGAAAAGAATAAGATCAGTCATAGAGGAAAAGCGCTTCGTGCTATCAAAGGAGAACTGAGATGAAGGTGATGTTGGTAAGCGATACCCATGGAAGAGATACAAATCTGGAAAGGGCAGTAGAGGCAGAGGCGCCTTTTGATATGCTGATTCATTGCGGAGATGTGGAGGGCAGGGAGTTTTTTGTGGAAGCCCTTGCAGAATGTCCCTGCTGTATCGTGGCGGGAAATAATGATTTCTTTTCCGATCTTCCACGGGAGGAAGAAGTGGATCTCCGGGGGAATCGTGTTCTGGTGACTCACGGACATTATTACGGAGTATCTCTGGGAGAATTCGGAGTATTGGATGAAGCGGCTTCCCGGGGCTGTCAGGCTGTTTTTTTCGGGCATACTCACAAACCTGTGATCGTAGAGGAAAATGGCATTCTGGCTATTAATCCGGGCAGCCTCTCCTATCCAAGACAGATTGGAAGAAAACCAAGTTATGCGGTGCTGGAAATCAGTGGAAGGGGCCGTATACAGGCAGAAATCCGGTATCTGGACTACTGATGAAGCAGGTCTGATGAAAAAAAGCAAAAATAAAAAAAGACAAAAAATAAAAAAAAGTGTTGACAACTGACAAACGGTATAATATAATATGTCTTGCGTCAAGCGCCAAGAGAAAAATTGCATAGGAACAGCGGGGTGTGGCTCAGCTTGGCTAGAGCGCCTGGTTTGGGACCAGGAGGCCGCAGGTTCGAATCCTGTCACCCCGA
>CAMBYR010000190.1 GCA_945872375.1 uncultured Blautia sp.
CCGGGAACCCTTGATTTTACTGCATTTTATTTATCTAATGACTTCATCGTCGGGAACAGCAGCACATCCCTGATCGCTGCACTATCTGTCAGCAGCATACACATTCTGTCGATTCCGTATCCGATACCTCCTGTGGGCGGCATACCAATCTCCAGTGCATTCAGGAAATCTTCGTCTGTGGTGTTTGCCTCTTCATCACCCTGGGCAAGCTGCTCTTCCTGAGCTTTAAAACGTTCTCTCTGGTCGATGGGGTCGTTCAGCTCGGAATAGGCATTTGCCATTTCCCAGCCGTTCATGAAGAACTCGAAACGCTCTACATATTCCGGATTCTCCGGTTTCTTCTTGGTAAGAGGAGAAATCTCAACCGGATGATCCATAACGAAGGTCGGCTGAATCAGATGCTCTTCTACAAATTCTTCAAAGAACAGATTCAGGATATCTCCCTTTCTATGACGCTCCTCAAACTCCACATGATGTTCTTTTGCTGCGGCTCTTGCCTCTTCCAGAGTATGGATCTCATTGAAATCCACGCCGGAATATTTCTTAACTGCATCCACCATGGTAATTCTTTCAAACGGCTTGCCAAGATCCATTTCGATTCCGTCGTTCCCAGAACCTCCTGTGCCACGTAACGGTACATATTTTCTGTCAGATCCATCATACCGTGATAATCGGTGTATGCCTGATAAAGCTCCATCAGCGTAAATTCCGGATTGTGTCTGGTATCCAGACCTTCATTACGGAATACACGGCCGATCTCGTAAACCTTTTCCAGGCCGCCTACGATCAGTCTCTTCAGATAAAGTTCCAGAGAAATACGAAGCTTCAGATCCTCATCAAGCGCATTGAAATGCGTTTCAAAAGGACGGGCTGCAGCACCGCCGGCATTGGAAACCAGCATCGGTGTCTCCACCTCCATGAAGCCCTGTTCGCCCAGGAACTTACGGATGGCACTGAGGATTTTGGAACGTTTGATAAACGTATCCTTTACTTCCGGATTCATGATCAGATCCACATATCTCTGACGGTAACGAATATCCGTATTTGTCAGACCATGGAATTTTTCCGGAAGAACCTGAAGGCTCTTGGACAGAAGTGTCACTTCCGAAGCATGAATGGAAATTTCTCCGGTCTTGGTTTTGAACACCTGACCTTTGATGCCGATGACGTCACCCACATCAAGCTTTTTGAAATCCTTATAGGGTTCTTCGCCCAGGCTGTCTCTTGCCACATAAGACTGAATGGTTCCCTCCAGATCCTGTACATGACAAAAAGAAGCTTTTCCCATAACACGTTTGGACATCATACGTCCTGCGATCGTCACATCTTTTCCTTCCAGTTCATCAAAATGATCTTTGACTTCCTGGCTGTGATGTGTCACATCATATTTTACAATCTTAAACGGGTCTTTGCCATTTGCCTGTAAATCAGCCAGCTTTTCGCGACGGACCTTCAGCAACTGATTTAAATCCTGTTCCTGCTTCTTCTGCTCTGCCACCTTTGTGCCTCCTTATACTCCCACAAAATTAAACGTTTCTCTGAATTTCAAGAACCTTGTACTGCATAATTCCGGACGGCATTTCCACATCCACGGTTTCTCCCTTATGAGCACCGATCAGAGCTTTTCCTACCGGTGATTCATTGGAGATTTTACCCTGAAGACTGTTTGCCTCGGAAGAACCTACGATCTTGAATTCAATTTCTTCGTCAAATTCACAATCATAAACTTTAACTTTACAGCCAACGCTGATCTTATCCAGATCAACCTCGTCTTCTACAACAATCTCTGCATTTTTCAGAATTTTTTCGATTTCTTCAATACGTGCCTCGATATCTCTCTGCTCATCTCTCGCTGCATCATACTCAGCATTTTCAGAAAGATCGCCCTGCTCTCTGGCTTCCTTGATTTTCTCTGCTACTTCTTTTCTTCTTACTACCTTCAGATCATGCAGCTCTTCCTCTAATTTTTTGAGTCCTGCATAAGTAAGTAAGTTTTTCTTTTCTTCCATATACCTTACTCCCTTTCACTTCGGATGTGGGGCACTGAAGGATTCCCATAATCCGAAAAAAACAATAATAAATCGCAGCCCGCACCATTTTTCCGAACAAATACGTAACTGTTCAGCACTTTCACAATTACGCAAATACGCCTGTGTTCAGACATCATTACCTATAAAAGGGTAGACTGGTAGCGGGAATCTCGCAATTTCAGTATTATACAAAAAAACAACTGCATTGTCAACCCATTTCACAGGATTCTCACACCCTGCCATTCTCCCTTATTCCAATCTATCCAGCAATAATTCCAGTTCCTTATAGCTGGAAATCGTATTGGAATCTCTCCTGAGTCCTGCGCTGTGACGCATTCCCGATGTGTACCAGGCCACATGCTTCCGCATTTCGCGAATGCCTGTAAACTCACCCTTCAACTCAATCTGTGCTCTGGCATGGCGAAGAATCATTTCCCGGATCTCTTTTCCGTCAGGACGCGGAAGCAGTTCCCCTGTTTCAAAATAATGAATCAACTCGCGGAAGATCCAGGGATTTCCCCGGACAGCACGTCCCACCATCACCGCATCACAGCCGGTTTCCTTCATCAATGCTTCCGCCTTCCCGGGCGAATCCACATCTCCGTTTCCGATGACCGGAATGGAAACCGACTCCTTCACTCTTCGGATCGCATCCCAGTCCGCTGTTCCGGAATAATACTGCTGCCTGGTCCGCCCATGAACGGCAATGGCTGCCGCACCGGAATCCTCCACAATTTTCGCGATTTCCGCCACATCCACCGGATACCCTTCAAAACCGATGCGCACCTTCACCGTCACCGGTTTTTTCACTGCATGAGAAACCGCTGTCACGATTTTCCGAATCAGCTCCGGATCCTTCAGAAGCGCCGAGCCCTCCCCATTATTGACCACCTTCGGAACAGGGCAGCCCATATTCAGATCCAGAATATCAAAGGGACGATCTTCTATTTCCGAAGCCACCTGCGCCATCAGTTCAGGATCACTGCCGAATAGCTGCATGGACACCGGATGTTCCCTGGGATCGATTTCCATCAGTGCCTCCGTATTCTTATTATGGAAGGAAATCGCCTTTGCGCTGACCATTTCCATACAGATCAGTCCTGCTCCCTGCTCTTTACAAAGCTTTCGGAAAGGCAGATCCGTCACTCCTGCCATAGGCGCCAGCACAAACGGATTTTCCATCTGTACATTTCCTATGTTCCACCGCATTTTCATGAATTATTCCTCGCTGTCCGCTTTTTTCTGCAGCTCTTCATCCGGTGTTTCTCCCAGGAAAAATACCCGGTAATAAAGCTCCAGAGATTCCAGAAGCTCCTCTTTTTCCTGCTGGATCTTCTTAATCCTCAGCACGCTGCCGATCTCGTCATACATGGCGTCGGCATCCAATGCTTCTGTCCGGAACTGAAGAGAACCATCCTCGTCAAATTCCAGGGTCAGAATCCCGCCGATTTCCTCCGTATAAAGCACACACATGATCTGAAGTTCTTTTTTCACATGCTCCGGCAGCGAATCAAAATCTTCATTAAAATAATATTTCTGTTCGTAGGCATTTGCGCCGCAAAGGATCACTTTTTCCTGATACATAATTCCTCCATCTATACATAACTGTAAAGTCCGCGCACGGAAACCTCTCCCGCACTGACAGCTGTTTCTCTTCCGTCTTCCATTTCCACCAGAAGCTCACCTTTTTCGTTGATTCCTCTGGCAATTCCCTCAAAAGGCTTCAGCGGATCCAGGATCCGCACCGGCTGCCCCAGGTTGGCAAGCATCCGGTTATATTCCTCTTTTAAAAGGGAGAGATCACAGGTTTTCGTAAATTTTTCATAATTATTTTCAAAGGCTTCCATGACTCCTGCCAGGATCCTGTTTCTGTCAAATATTTTTCCGGTCTCCAGATAAAGAGACGTTGCTTTGTCCGAAAGCTCCTCCGGCAGAGACTCCAGATTTACATTGATTCCCACGCCGATCACCACATAGCGGATTCTACCTTCCTCCACACTCATTTCCGTGAGGATTCCGCAGATTTTCTTTCTGGAAGCCACCACATCATTTGGCCATTTGATGCAGGTATCCACACCGGCTTCCCGGATCGCCTGTGCCACCGAAAGTCCCATGACTACAGTCAGCATGGGCGCATACTGTGGTTCAAACTCCGATCTCAGAAGAAGGGACATCATCACAGAGCTGCCTTTTGGAGCAGTCCATCGCCTCCCCAGCCTGCCTTTTCCCGCATTCTGAAACTCTGCCACAGCCAGGGCACCATGTACTTCTCCTTCGCGT
>CAMBYR010000191.1 GCA_945872375.1 uncultured Blautia sp.
CTGCAGGCATGTCATCCGGACGTGAAGTCTGTAAATCTTGCCATCTGGGACCGCTTTATTGAACAGGGAAGCGTTTCTTCCCTGAGAGCAAAAGTAGGATTAACTGCAGCAGATATTGTTCGTGCAGTAGAAGAACATGAGGATTAAAGAATGAAGAAACGACTGGACCTTCTGATGGTGGAGCGTGCGCTGGCACCCTCCCGGGAAAAGGCAAAAGCATATATTATGTCCGGAGATGTGTATGTGGACGGACAGAAGGAAGATAAGGCGGGGACCATGTTTCCGGAAACAGTGACCATCGAGGTGCGGGGAAATGTGCTCCCTTATGTGAGCAGAGGCGGATTAAAGCTGGAAAAGGCCATGAAGGAATTTGATATCTGCCTTACAGATAAGGTCTGTATGGATGTGGGTGCATCCACCGGCGGTTTTACGGACTGTATGCTTCAGAATGGTGCAAGGCAGGTCTGCTCCATCGATGTGGGGTATGGGCAGCTCGACTGGAAGCTGAGGAATGATCCGCGGGTGATCTGTATGGAAAAAACAAATATCCGCTATGTGCTTCCGGGAGATATTCCGTCGCCTGCAGATTTTTCTTCCATTGATGTTTCCTTTATTTCTCTTACCAAGGTGCTTCTTCCTGTCCGGAATCTTCTTACGGAGGACGGAGAGATCGTCTGTCTGATCAAACCCCAGTTTGAGGCGGGCAGGGAAAAGGTAGGGAAAAAAGGTGTGGTCCGGGATCCTGCGGTGCATCTGGAAGTAATCCGGAAGGTACTGGATTTTGCAGCTTCTGCTGCGCTGGAACCAAAGCATCTGTCTTTTTCACCGATCAAAGGACCGGAAGGGAATATTGAATATTTATTACATCTGAAGAAACGGCCTGAGGGCACGGAAATTACTGCCGCATTTGATTCGGAAGCCGAGGAGACAGTGGCGGAGGCACACAGACAGTTGGATTAAGGAACGAAAAGAGCATGAATAAGTTTTATGTGATAACAAACAGTATGAAGGATCCGGATCAGGAACTGACGGGCTGCATTGCAGAATATCTGGAGAAGCACGATCGCCAGTGTCAGGTACAGCAGGCTGGACGAAGACTGGATGGTCCTTATCATTATACAAATCCGGAACTGATACCGGAAGGTACAGAGTGTATCATTGTTCTTGGGGGAGACGGAACGCTTCTGCAGGCCGCCAGGGATGTGGTCCACAGAAACATTCCCCTTCTGGGCATGAATCTGGGAAATCTTGGCTTCCTGGCAGAGGTGGACAGACAGTCCATCTATCCGGCTCTGGATAAGCTGATGTGCGATGATTATGAAGTGGAAGAGCGGATGATGCTTCACGGGACTGTTTTCCGGGGAGAACAGGTACTCGGGAGTGCGCTGGCCCTGAATGACATCGTGATCTGCAGAGAAGGTCCTCTGCGTGTTGTTCGTTTTAAAAATTATGTGAATAATGAATATCTGAATTCTTATAATGCGGATGGAATCATTATTTCCACACCTACCGGGTCCACAGGATACAGTTTATCCTGCGGCGGCCCGATTGTTTCACCAAGTGCATCCATGACTCTGATGACGCCCATTGCGCCGCACACCATGAACACCCGGAGTATTATCTTTCCGGCGGATGATGTGATCACTGTGGAGCTTGGAAAGGGCAGAAGACAGAATCAGGAACAGGGTCTGGCATCTTTTGACGGGGATACGGAAATTCCCATGGTTACCGGGGACAGGATCGTGATCCGTAAGGCAGAGGTAAGTACTAAGATTCTGAAGCTGAATCATTTAAGCTTTGTAGAGGTGCTCAGACAGAAGATGCACAACAACTAGGAGGTTTTTTGTGAAAGTAGCAAGACACGAAAAAATAATGGAGCTTATTGAACAGTACGATATCGATACCCAGGAGGAGCTTGCAGCCAGACTGAATGAAGCGGGATTTAAGGTGACTCAGGCAACGGTTTCCAGGGATATCCGTGCTTTGAAAATGACGAAAGTGGCAGGAGAAAACGGGAAATCACGCTATGCCATTTTAAAAGAGAATTCCAGCGCACTTGGAGACAAGTATACCCGTGTGCTTCATGATGCAGTGACCCATATTGACGTGGGCATGAATCTGGTGGTCATAAAAACGGTTCCGGGAATGGCCATGGGGGTGGCTGCCGCTCTGGATGCACTGAACTGGGAGGAAATTCTGGGATGCATCGCAGGAGATGATACCGTAATGTGTGCGGCCAGAACGCCCGAGCAGGCAGAAGCTGCACAGCAGAAACTCAGGAATATTTTAAAGATCAAAAATTAGCATATAGGTTGTCCGCTCTGTTTTGAAACATGCGGCATATTTATGGATGCAGGGATTTTGGGAGGAAAAAATGTTAGTACATCTGCATGTAAAAAACCTTGCACTTATCGAAGAAGCGGAAGTAGAATTCGGCCCGGGGCTGAATATACTTACCGGAGAAACAGGAGCCGGAAAATCGATCCTTCTTGGTTCCATGCAGCTGATTCTGGGAAGCAGGATATCTTCCGGCATGATTCGGGAAAACGCACCGTATGCGCTGGTGGAGCTTCTTTTCCAGATTGAAAATCCAAAAGCGGAAGAAGCACTCCGGGCTCTGGATATTTCACCGGAGGACGGACAGGTTCTTTTGTCCAGAAAGATCATGGGAGGAAGAAGCATCAGCAAGATCAACGGGGAAACCTGTACTGTCGGCCAGATGAAGGCTGCGGCAGGCTGTCTTCTGGATATTCACGGACAGCATGAACATCAGTCTCTGCTTTATCCGGAAAAACAGCTGGAAATCCTGGACGCCTATGGAAAAGAGGGAATCCTTCCTTTAAAAGAAAAGGTTCAGAAAGCCTATCAGGAATACAGAAACTGTCTTCGAAGCCTGAAAGAAATGGATATGGATGAAGAGCAGCGGAACCGGGAAATGGCTTTTCTGGAATTTGAGATACAGGAAATTGAAAATGCTCATCTGATCCCGGGAGAAGATGGAGAGCTGGAAAAACAATACCGGAAATTAAGCAATGGAAAAAAGATCGCAGAGGCAGTCTCAGAAGTCCATGGTATGACCGGATATGACCGGCAGGATGGTGCCGGAGAGATGATCGGAGCAGCACTCAGAGAACTGTCCCGCGTGACGGAATATGATTCCGAGCTGGAAGGTCTGGAGACTTCTCTTCAGGAGATCGATGCCCTGGTGAATGACTTTAACAGGGAAATTTCGTCCTATATGGACGGGCTGACCTTTGATGATGAAACCTTTTATGAGACAGAAAAACGTCTGGACCTGATCAACGGACTGAAATCCAAATACGGCCAGGATCTGAACGAGATCCTGTCTTATCAGAAAGCACAGCAGAGTAAACTGGAAAAACTTACCAGGTACGAGGAACTGTTCCGGCAGGCGCAGAAACAACTTGGGGAAGCAGAGAAAAAACTGGAAAAAGCTTCCGGTGAATTATCGGAAGCGAGAAAGGAATATAGTAAGCAGCTTTCGGTAAAAGTAATAGAAGGACTTCGCGATCTGAATTTCCTGGATGTGAATTTTTCAATCTGCTTTGAACGAAAAGCTTCCTATACGGAGAATGGATTTGACACGACAGAATACATGATTTCCACAAATCCCGGCGAGGCATTGAAGCCTCTGGGACAGATTGTTTCAGGCGGTGAGCTTTCTCGTATCATGCTGGCATTAAAAGCGATTCTGGCAGACCGTGATCAGATAGAAACACTGATCTTCGACGAAATCGATACAGGAATCAGCGGAAGGACTGCTCAGAAGGTATCCGAAAAAATGGCAGTGATCGGCAGACATCATCAGGTTCTGTGTATTACCCATCTTCCTCAGATTGCTGCTATGGCAGATACGCATTTTGAAATTGAAAAGCATCTGAAGGGAACGGAAACGATTACGGAAATTCATCCCCTTCAGGGAGAGGATTGTCTGCGCGAGCTGGCCCGTCTTCTGGGCGGTGCAGAGATCACGGCCGCAGTTCTGGAAAATGCAAGAGAGATGAAACAGCTTGCGGGCAGACAGAAAGAGGCCATGCTGGCTTCGGCTGCCGTTCAAAAATGAAAAGAAAGAATTGGCACCGGTACATAAAAATACAAGACTGAAAGCACATGCTTTCTCACATACTAAGAGAGGATATCCTGAAGGATATTCTCTTTTTTATTTCACAGGAAATTCCTCTGGAATTTCCTATGAAATAAAAAGCCCTCCGGGCGGGATGCGA
>CAMBYR010000192.1 GCA_945872375.1 uncultured Blautia sp.
AACTTGTCTGATATTTCTCCTGACAGTATCGTTTTCAGAAATTCCGGCTCTGCTATGGATACCGGCGCACCGCTTACGGGATCTTTGAGCAGGTTTCCTGTGTCGTAGAAGCCGTAAGTTTTTTGTACTTTTCCCTGAAATGACAGGGTTACCGGGTAGATGCTTCTTCTTTTTGCCCGCACGCTGTCCGTCAGATACAGAACGGCGCAGAGGCCAAGGTATACCGCCGGTACGATGATCAGGAATGTTTTCCAGGTAACAGCCTTTCCACGGCTGACAGCCTGCAGAAATCCGCCCATCAGAAATGCCTGCAGATATAATGTCAGCATGGCTTTTGCCAGCAGGCTTCTTTTCCGGATGCGGCAGGCGATTCGCAGCATTCCCATTGCCGTGGCTCCATGAATCAGGATCCGGGCCGGTATGGCATCCTCTATTTGTACGCAGAAAATCAGACAGGAAATCAGGGAGCCGATCATTGCGGCGAAAAGGCATCTTCTCCTGCTGCTCTTACATCCGACTGCTTTTCCGGTCAGCCGAAGCAGCAGATAATCCATCAGGAGATTGGTCCCGAATACGAGATCTATGTATACCTTTTCATACATGCTCTGCCCCCTCTGATCTATCTATCCTTCACTTTGGTAAGTGAGCTCATTATAGGGGATCGGGTGCGCGAATTTTGTCAAAACAGGGCGGCGGGGACAAAGAATTTCTCGGGATGTTTCGACATCGTTTCTATCAATGCCAGGACGGAAAAAGACCATCAGAAGCTACTGAACGATCTGCAAAAAGAGTCCTGATCAATTCATATGGATGAATTTTCTGCCTGAATACATAAATAAGGAGCGGTCTATCTCTACCGCTCCCCTTCCTCATTCTTCTCATGCAGCACCTGCAGCATATTTCTCAGCTCCCAGACAGGAATCTGTCCCGGAGCAGAGGCTTTTCCAACTGTTCCAAAGGTCACGGAAGAACCGAAATTCTCACCGGAAATCCTGGTAATAAATCCATCCATTCCCATGGCCATGGAAATCAGGGGCTTCTCCGTGAATTCCTTCCGCATACGGTTGGTGGCAAGCATAATAGCCTCCGCGTCCCCAAAGCCATCCGGCATCACCGCCATCTTCAGGATGTCGGCACCGGTGGTATCCATCTCGCGAAAACGATTCACAAGCGTCTCCTGGTCATCCGTTTTCCGGAAATCGTGCGAAGAGGCAATCACCTTCGTCCCCGCTTCCTGTAGCTCATGTACCAGTAATGTCCTTTTCGGCATGTCTCCAAACACTTCCACATCAACCAGATCCACGCAGCCGCTTTCGGCCGCAGTCAGATTTCTGTCACGGTATTCCTCCGGAGAAATATCCACATTACCGCCTTCCGCATTCGTGCGGATCGTAAACAACAGCGGAGTCTCCTCCAGAACACCCCGAAGTTTACGCAGTGTTTCCAAAACAGCATCGTTATCGGAAAGTCCTTCAAAAAAATCAGCGCGCCATTCCACCAGGTCTGCGCCTGCCGCCTTTGCAGCTTCCGCTTCCCTGCAAAGTGTCTCTTTGTCGGAAGCTGTCAGCGGAACGCAGATTTTGGGAATTCCGCTTCCTATTATAAGGTTTTTGATTTGAATGGGTTTTGTCATTTCTTGACATCTCCTTTCTGCTGGAATAAAATAAATAGAAATAAATGAAACAATCCGCTTTACCGGAAATACATACTACGGAGGCTTATACTTATGAGTCAGATTACAGGACATACCCGTCTCACTGCCCTTCTCGGCAGTCCCGTTTCCCACAGCATCTCACCGCTGATGCACAATGAAGCATTTCAGCAGCTTGGACTTGATTATGTATATTTGTGTTTTGAAGTCACAGAAGATACTCTTGCAGATGCTGTCAAAGGCTTAAGGACCTGCGGCATCCGCGGTTTCAACCTGACCATGCCAAATAAAAACAAAATCGTGGAGCTCCTGGACGAGCTTTCTCCCGCAGCTCAGATGATCGGTGCCGTAAATACCGTTGTAAATGAAAACGGACGGCTCATTGGCTACAATACCGACGGCATCGGCTACATGCAGGCTGCCAGAGATGCCGGATACGACCTTGCCGGAAAAACCATGACTGTCATGGGGGCCGGCGGTGCTGCCACTGCCATCTGTGCTCAGGCAGCTCTGGACGGAGTCAAAGATCTCCATATTTTCGTCCGGAGCACCAGCCGTTTCCTGGATCGTACCAGAAAACTGGCGGACAATATCAATACCTCCACCTCCTGTCATGCATATCTTCACGACAATGCAGACACCGCGGCTCTTCGAGCTTCCGTGGAGGCAAGTGATCTTCTTTTGAATGCCACCTCGGTAGGCATGGCGCCAAATACGGATGCCTCCATCATTACAGATCTTTCCCTGTTCCGCCCGGAACTTGTGGTTTCCGATGTTATTTACAATCCCAAGGAAACCCTGCTTCTGAAGCAGGCAAAGGAAGCCGGCTGCCGGACCTTTAACGGAATGTACATGCTTCTTTACCAGGGCGCAGAAGCTTTCCGTCTGTGGACAGGCCGGGATATGCCGGTGGAGATCATTAAGGAAAAGTATTTCTCCGCAAAATAATTTTTTCAACGATCATTTCCAGAAAAAGGGACCGAACAGCCGGTCCCTTTTCCAGTCTTTGAACATTCGGGATCTGTCTCCCGAATCCTTGTTTTTATTTGCCTTCTTCCACTTCTACCTTACGGTTTTCTCTGTTTTTGATTTCTGTCAGAATTGCTTCGATAAATGCATCCAGGTCTTTGGAGCCTTCGTCTCCCAGGAAACGGCTGCGGACAGATACCTTGCCCTCTTCCTCTTCCTTTGCACCAACTACAAGCATATAAGGAATCTTCTGAAGACGTGCTTCACGGATCTTGTAGCCGATCTTTTCTGCACGGGTATCTACCTCTGCGCGGATGCCGGCATCTTTCAGAGTTGCCAGGACCTTATCCGCATAGTCCATGTATTTTTCGGAAATCGGGAGAACCTTTACCTGTACCGGTGCCAGCCATGTGGGGAATGCACCTGCAAAATGTTCGATCAGGATTCCGATAAAACGTTCAATGGAACCAAAAGCTACACGATGAATCATGATCGGACGATGCTTTTCACCATCTGCACCGATGTATTCACATTCGAATCGAAGCGGAAGCTGGAAGTCGAGCTGGATGGTTCCGCACTGCCAGGTTCTTCCGATGGAGTCTTCCAGATGGAAATCGATCTTCGGTCCGTAGAACGCGCCGTCGCCTTCGTTTACCACATAATCCAGTCCCAGGTCATCCAGAGCGCCGCGAAGACCGTCGGTTGCAAGCTCCCAGTCCTCATCGCTTCCCATGGAATCCTCCGGACGGGTGGAAAGCTCTACATGATATTTAAATCCAAATAACTGATATACGCTGTCGATCAGTTTTGCCACACCTTTGATCTCATCGCGGATCTGCTCCGGTGTCATGAAGATATGCGCATCATCCTGGGTAAAGCAGCGTACACGCATCAGGCCGTGAAGCTGGCCGGATTTTTCATGACGGTGTACAAGACCAAGCTCTCCCATACGAAGAGGCAGATCACGGTAGGAACGTGGTTCGGATTTGTAAACCAGAATACCGCCGGGGCAGTTCATTGGTTTGATGGCAAAATCTGTTTCATCGATCACAGTGGTGTACATGTTTTCTTTATAATGATCCCAGTGGCCGGAAGTCTCCCACAGATGACGGCTCAGCATGATCGGGGTGGAAATTTCCACATAGCCTGCCTTGTCGTGGATTTCTCTCCAGTAATCCAGAAGAGTGTTCTTCAGCACCATTCCCTTGGGAAGGAAGAACGGGAATCCCGGGCCTTCTTCACGCATCATGAACAGTCCCAGTTCTTTGCCAAGCTTTCTGTGGTCACGTTTCTTTGCTTCCTCCAGACGGGTCACATACTCTTCCAGATCTGCTTTCTTTGTAAAGGAAGTACCATAAATTCTGGTAAGCATTTTATTCTTTTCGCTGCCTCTCCAGTAAGCTCCTGCCAGGCTGGTCAGCTTAAATGCTTTGACGGTTTTTGTATTCATCAGGTGCGGGCCTGCACAGAGATCCACGAATTCTCCCTGCTGATAAAAACTGATTTCCGCATCTTCCGGAAGATCTTCGATCAGCTCTACCTTATACGGCTCATTTTTTTCTTTGAAATATTCGATTG
>CAMBYR010000193.1 GCA_945872375.1 uncultured Blautia sp.
TTGATCTGAATGATCAGAAGGTTCTTTTTTCCAGAGGTGCCTATGAACGGGTATATCCGGCGAGTATTACAAAAATCATGACGTCCATGCTTGCCATGAAAAACTGTGGAATGGATGAAGTTGTGACGATTACGGCAGAGGATCTGCAGCTGGAAGAAGGCTCTCAGGTCTGTGGCTTTCAGGTGGGAGACCGGCTGACCATGAATCAGCTTCTGCACTGCCTGCTGGTCTACTCCGGCAATGATGCGGCATCTGCCATTGCACGATATGTGGGTGGAGGATCCACTGAGGCTTTTGTTGATATGATGAACAGCTATGCAGCGCAGCTTGGCTGTACAGGCACTCATTTTACCAATCCTCACGGACTGCAGGATCCAAATCATTATACCACTCCGTATGATATCTATCTGATGCTGCGGGAAGCGCTGAATTATCCGCTGTTCTCAGAGATCAGCCAGCTTTCCTCCTATTCTGTGGAGTATACAAGAGCAGACGGTTCCCAGATGGCTACATACCTTCTGGCTACCGACCATTATCTGACAGGAGAGGCAAATGCCCCCAAGGATGTAACGGTTTTAGGCGGCAAAACAGGAACCACCAGTGATGCGGGAAACTGCCTGGCACTTCTTTCTCAGAATGCTTATGGTGAACCGTATGTTTCAATTGTTATGGGAGCGGCTACGAAGGAACTTTTGTATCAGCAGATGAATTCGCTGCTTGTAAATATTAACTCATAGATTTTTGGGGAGCCGGAACAGGGAGAATCTGACCGGATGTCCGGTACAGGGAGATAGTGAGAGGAATCATTATCTCCTTTTTTATGAAAATTTCCTGCGTTTATCAGGAATTCCGGAAGAAATTCAAAAGAAAACACTGGACAACTGCGTTGCGTTAAAGTACAATGGTAGGGATTATCGAAGAGAAAGGATGAGAAAGCATGAGTAATCTTACAGAAATCAGATGGCATGGCCGCGGTGGTCAGGGTGCCAAAACTGCAGCTCTTTTGCTTGCAGATGTTGCATTTCAGACTGGAAAATACGTGCAGGGCTTTCCGTAATATGGTCCGGAGCGTATGGGAGCACCGATCACAGCATATAACAGAATCAGCGATACCGTTATTCGTGTTCATTCCAATATTTATGATCCGCAGTATGTCGTTGTTGTAGATGAATCCCTTCTGGAAGCAGTGGATGTGACCAGGGGATTAAAAAAAGACGGTGCAATTCTGGTCAACACGCAAAAAAGCAAAGAGGAAATTATTCCGCATTTAAAGGGCTACGAGGGAAAGGTTTATACCATTGATGCACATAAGGTATCAATGGCTACCATGGGCAAATATTTTCCAAATACACCGCTTCTGGCAGCCATCGTAAAGGTAGCAGACATTATGGATGAGGAAACATTCCTGAAAGAAATGCGTGCTTCATTCACACATAAATTTGCCAGCAAACCGGAAGTCATTGACGGAAACATGGCAGCTCTTGAAATGGCATTAAAGGAGGTAAGATAATGGCAACAGATATTACGAAATTAGGCGTAAAGGCTTCCTGGAAGGATCTGACTGAGGGAATGATCATTGTTGGCGCCGGAACCTCCAGAGAATTCCATACCGGTGAATGGTCCACCAATAAACCGGTATTTGCAGAAGAAAACTGTAAACAGTGTCTGCTCTGCGTGCCGGTATGTCCGGACAGCAGCATTCCGGTAAAGGATAAAAAGCGCGGCGCCTTTGACTATGATCACTGCAAAGGATGCGGCATCTGCGTAAAAGCCTGCCCGTTCGGCGCAATTACAATGGAAGGAGTGGAGTAAGATGGCAAAGAGAGACAGATTATCCGGCAATGAAGCCGTTGCAATCGCATTAAGACAGATCAATCCGGATGTATTTCCGGCATTTCCGATTACTCCGTCTACAGAAATCCCGCAGTATTTTGCCTCCTTTGTGGCAAATGGACAGGTAGATACCGAGTTTATTACAGTTGAGAGTGAACACAGCTCCATGAGTGCTGCAATCGGCGCTTCCGCAGCAGGTGCGCGAAGCCTTACCGCTACATCTTCCTGTGGCCTTGCCTATATGTGGGAAGAATTATATATTGCAGCATCCAATCGTCTTCCTCTTGCTCTGGCACTTGTCAATCGTGCGCTGTCCGGCCCGATCAATATCAACTGTGATCATTCTGACAGTATGGGTGCAAGAGATGCCGGTTGGATTCAGATCTACGCAGAAAACAATCAGGAAGCTTATGACAATATGGTACAGGCGTTTCGTATTTCGGAACATAAGGATGTCCGCCTTCCGATCATGATCTGTCAGGATGGATTTATTACCAGTCACGCAGTGGAAAATATTGAACTGCTGGAAGATGCGGATGTAAAGAATTTTGTCGGGGAATATGAACCGGAAAATTATCTTCTGAATCCGGATAATCCGATGGCGGTAGGTCCTTATTCCATTACAGATTACTATATGGAGGCAAAACGAAATCAGGCCGAAGGAATGAGACATGCATCCGGAGTCGTTCTTGAAGTGGCAAAGGAATTTGCAGCTATTTCCGGAAGAGAATACGGATTATTTGAGGAATACTGCATGGAAGATGCAGAAACGGCTGTTGTGATGATCGGTTCTGCTGCCGGTACGACAAAAGATGCCATTGATAAGCTCCGGGCGCAGGGTGAAAAAGTGGGACTCATCAAAATTCGTCTTTACCGTCCGTTCCCGGCAGAAGAAATCGCCGATGCACTGAAAAATGTGAAAGCGGTTGCCATTATGGACAGAGCAGAAGGCTACACCAATCATGGCGGCCCGCTGGGCGCAGATGTGATGTCCGCACTTTTCCGCGCAAGATCAACGGCTCTGGCAGTGAATTATATCTATGGCCTTGGCGGACGTGATGTTCGAGTGGAAGATATGGAACAGGTATTCGAAACCCTGAAACAGATCGTAAAAGACGGTGATGCAGGTGAAACCTACCGTTACATGGGAATCAGAGAATAAGGGGGACGAGAGGATGAGCTATAATTTTAAAGAAACGATGAACAAACCGGAACGTCTGGCTCCGGGACACAGAATGTGTGCGGGCTGCGGCGGAACCATCGCAGTAAGAAATGTCCTTCGCGGCCTCCATGAAGGAGACAAAGCCGTAATAGGAAATGCTACCGGATGTCTGGAGGTTTCCACATTTACGTACCCGTATACTGCCTGGGAAGACAGTTATATTCATAATGCCTTCGAAAATGCGGGCGCTACATTAAGCGGCGTGGAAGGCGCATACAAAGCATTAAAGAGAAAAGGAAAACTGAACGAGACATACAAATTCATCACCTTCGGCGGTGACGGCGGAACCTACGACATCGGTTTTCAGTCTTTATCCGGAGCGATGGAACGTAACCATGACATGGTTTATGTCTGCTATGACAATGGTGCTTATATGAACACCGGTATTCAGCGTTCCTCTGCAACTCCGATGTTTGCAGACACCACCACAACACCGGTGGGAAGCAAGAGCAACGGAAAAATGCAGAACCGTAAGGATCTGGCATCGATTATTGCTGCTCATGATATTCCATACGTTGCCCAGACAACCTTTGTTCAGAACTTTAAAGATTTACATATCAAGGCAGAAAAAGCCATTTATACGCCGGGAGCAGCATTCCTGAACATTATGGCACCATGTCCACGCGGCTGGAGATATAACACGCCTGATATTATGGAGATCTGTAAACTGGGCGTGGAAACCTGCTACTGGCCTCTGTTCGAGGTCGTAGAAGGAAAATGGATCCTTAACTATGAACCAAAGAAAAAGCTTCCGATTGAAGATTTCTTAAGACCACAGGGCAGATTCAAACATCTGTTCAAAAAGGGAAACGAAGATCTGCTGGAAGAATTCCAGAAAGAAGTAGACCGCAGATGGGAAGAACTGTTATCAAGATGCTAGGAAATCAACATCAGGAAAACATTGGATGTTCCCTCAAAAAATAATATTATTTTTTGTAAATTAGTGATTGAATTCTTTGCTAAAATGCACTATAATTGAAACATATTAATTCAAGAATTTGTTCAAAATTAATATTAGATGTGTCTAAGGAGGAAAAACAGGATGGTTGAACTGATTGTAGGAAAGAAAGGCAAAGGCAAAACAAAAGTACTGTTAG
>CAMBYR010000194.1 GCA_945872375.1 uncultured Blautia sp.
GAGAGAAGTTAAACCTTGCTTTTATCCTGCCTGCACGATATACTAATATAATACATATCTGACTAATGGAGGGTTTTACAAATGAAAATTGCAGCAACATACGATAATGGAAACATTTTTCAGCACTTTGGAAAAACGGAGTTTTTCAAGGTATATGAGGTGGAGGATAACAAGGTTGTTTCCAGTGAAGTGATCAGCTCCAATGGCACCGGACATGGTGCACTTGCCGGACTTCTTGCAGATCAGGGAATCAGCGTTCTGATCTGTGGCGGAATCGGCGGCGGCGCTCAGACAGCACTTGCTGAGGCTGGTGTTGAGTTATGTTCCGGAGCACAGGGTGACGTAGATGCAGCTGTGGATGCTTATCTGAAGGGCGAGCTGGTATCCACAGGTGTGAACTGTGATCATCACCATCATGAGGATGGACATTCCTGCGGAAGCCATGAGGATGGACATTCCTGCGGCGGTCATGAAGACGGACATTCCTGCGGAGGCTGTGGCGGAGGATGTGGTTCCCAGCCATCTATCACAGGCCCTAATGTCGGAAAAACCTGCCGTACACATTACAGAGGAACCTTTAATGACGGAACACAGTTTGATTCTTCCTATGATCGTGGCGAGCCACTGGAATTCATCTGCGGAGCAGGACAGATGATCAAAGGCTTTGATGCGGCAGTTGCAAACATGGAGGTTGGCCAGGTGGTAGATGTTCATCTGATGCCTGAGGAAGCTTACGGTATGCCGAATCCGGATGCGATTTTTACACTTGAGATCGAACAGCTTCCGGGTGCTGAGGATCTTACTGTAGGACAGCAGGTATACCTCTCCAATCAGTATGGTCAGCCGTTCCCGGTTAAAGTTAACGCAAAAGATGAAAAAACCATTACTTTCGATGCTAATCATGAGATGGCAGGTAAAGAGCTGAATTTCAGAATTGAATTAGTAGAAGTGAAATAAGCAGGAACAGTGGGAGGTGCTGTATGGGAGCATATGGCATCTCCTTTTTTGTCTGAAGGGAGGAAGCTTTCCTGATGAGGATCTCTATGATACCATTTGGATTACTGTCCGGTTTTATGGACAGCAAAGAAATCCGGATCACAGAGCTGGGTGAAGATGGATTTCGATTTCGGCTGGCAGAGGAATGCCCGGAACCGGAGCAGTTTCTGATCTGTTTTTATGATATGAAAAAAGCCGGGTACAGGAGAGTGGAGATCCGGAGGTTTGGGATGAGTGCAGCAGAGGAGCAATGCCTGCAGGATCAACAGCCAGTTGAAAAGAAAACCGGAAAATATTTTTACAGGGAATATTCTGTGAGAGTGGAACAGAAGGATTATGTACAGGAGGTTCGGCGGCTGGCCGGAGAGTACAACAGATATATCCGTCTGAAGCTGGAAGGAGACGATGGAGAGCTGGCGAAATCACTGACCGGTTATCCTGCGGAGCTGGATGAGATGCACTGCAGGAGTCTGGAGGAACAGAAGAAGCGGTGGTTTTTCAGAGAAAATGAAAAGGCTTCCGGAAATCCACAGGATACAATGGGTGCAGAAGAATTAAGGCTTTTGGATAATGCAGAGTTTGCCCTGGAATTAAACTGCACTTCCCTGTATGAAGAATATCTGTGCCAGCCGCTGCAGGCTTTTCTGGCGTCTTACTGGCAGAAGAATTATCTCACTCACAGTTATTTTGCAGGTCGGATACCGGACAGATTTTATATTGGAAATCAGTTCTGCCATAATCTGTTTCCGACAGAAGAGCAGCTTTTTTCTATCATGGATAAAATGTATTCGGAGGGATCGGAGATCACACTGGTATTTTCTTATATCCGGGAATTTATGCTTTCGTCTGTGGGAAAGCTTCTGGAAAAGGTGGATAACTGGTGCTGTATTCATGGGGTGAATGTGGAAATCGTAGTCAATGACTGGGCTATGGTGGAAATGCTTTGTGGAAAAACATCCCGCCTGCGTCCTGTTCTGGGGACATTGCTCAATAAACGAAAAAAGGATCCGCGAATGAAATATAAATCCGGTGATACCTTATTATTTCAGCAAAACAGCCTGAATGCGGGGGTTTATCGGGATTTTCTGGCTGAAGAATTTCATATCCACAGATACGAATGGGAGTCCTGCGGATATCCACAGGAGCTTCCGCCGGGAAAAAACAGTCTGCATCTGCCTTTTTATCAGACAAACACTTCGCAGTACTGTCCATTGTATGCTTTGTGCACCACCGGAGATCGCGGTACACAGCAGCTTGCGGAGCACTGTCCGAAATTCTGTGAAAAATACGCACTGCTTTATCCGGAACATTTACACATGGCAGGGCGGTATAACTCCCTGTTTGGTGTGGATAAAACACTTCCGGAGTCAACGGAAATGTGGAAAAATATAAAAGGCACAAAGCCGGATCGCATTGTTGTTAATATATGACAGGTGATGAGCAGGCTGCGAAGGTAGATCGCGAATATCCGTTTGACAAAAATACATTTCAAAAAAAGGAACAGGACATGGATAACGGTATGAAAATAACAGCCGGGTTAGGCTCCATAGATGAATATGAACGTTTTGTGCAGGCAGGAGCAGATGAATTTTTCTGTGGCTATGTACCATTTTCCTGGGCGGAAAAATACGGCACAGTAATGCCGTTAAATCGCAGGGAGGTTCTCTGCTGTAATGTTCAGCTTGGAGCATACAGTGAGCTGGAAATCCTTTCCCGGATGGTAAAAAAATATAAAAAGCCGGTGCATCTCACCTTCAATTCCCTGTATTATCTTCCGGAACAGTATCCGGAGATCGGAGATATCATAGAAAAGTGCATGGGAATTGGATTTCGAAGCTATATCATTGCAGATCCGGCGCTTCTTGTTTATCTGAAAAACAGGGGGATTTCCTGTGAGATCCATCTCAGCGGAGAGACAGGGGAAGTGAACAGCGAAATGCTGAAGATGTTCCGGCGCTTTCCTCTGAAGAGATTGATCTTTCATCGGAAAAACACGTTCCGGGATATGCAGTCTGTTATTGCATCTCAGAGAGAAGTGGAAAAACAGGCCGGGATCCGACCGGAGGCGGGAATGGAGTTCGAGGCCTTTGTGCTGAATGAAATGTGCCAGTTTACGGGAGCATTCTGTAATTCGCTTCACTGTGATGAGATGGGATATCTTTGCAGGGTGCCCTATTGGCTTGGAACTGTACGGAATGGTGAGGCTGTTCCGGAAAAAATAGTGGCTCTTCAGGAGCAGGCGTGGGATCAGGAACCGGATCTGAAAGCATATGATGAATCCGGATATCTTTGTGGTGAGACAGGCTGTGGATTGTGTGCACTGTATCAGCTGAAGCAGGCAGGGATCACGCATCTGAAGCTGGTTGGCCGGGGAAACTATGTGGATCACATGGAAAAAGATATCCGGAATTTGCGAAAAGCGCTGGAAATTCTGGACGCTGCAGAAAATGAGAGGAAATTTAAATGTACGTTAAAACGGATAGTGTTTCCGGCGGGGTGTAGCGAAAGATGTTATTATCAGTAATAAAAAGAGAAGCTTTTTTGAGTTAGAATAAATGATAAATGGGATGAAAACCAGAATCAGGAAAGGACATGGTGCATATATGCTGAGACAGTTTTTTAAATATATTTTTCAAAGCATTGCAGGTATGATCGGAATATCGGTTTATATTCTGGCGGATACATTTTTTATATCAGTTCATTCAGGCGCAGATGGCCTGGCAGTTCTGAATCTGATCCTTCCGGTGTATGGATTGGTATATGCTATCGGGGCAATGATTGGTATCGGTTCTGCTACCCGATTCGGGATCAACAGAGCCAAGGGTGAGAATACGGATCACTATTTTCTGCAGTCTGTTTTCTGGAGCGTTCTGTGCAGTGTGCCATTTATTATCACAGGTATTGTTGCACCGGAGAAATTTCTTCACCTTCTTGGCGCAGATGCAGGTCTGACTGCCCTTGGAAAAAGCTATCTCCGCATCATGCTGATCACTACGCCGCTGTTTATGGCCAATTATACGTTTACTGCTTTTGCAAGAAATGACCAGGGAACCTCCACTGCCATGGCAGGGGCGATTTCCGCAAGTCTTTTCAATATTGTGTTTGACTATATTTTTATGTTCCCT
>CAMBYR010000195.1 GCA_945872375.1 uncultured Blautia sp.
CTTCGTTTGGCGGAAAGCAGGCAGCTTCCAGCGCTGCAGCCGTTTCCGCTTCATGCTCTCTGACCGTACGGAATTCATATTTCTCATGCAGTATCTGATTTCTCTCAAACGACTGTTTCTCCATTCTCTCTTCTCCTGAATCTATTTTCTTCCTTTACATCTTTCGCAGGCCGTTTTTCCGATGGCATTCCCGCCCAGAGCCGTTTCTCTCAGCTCAGACGGAAGGGAACCTCCTACTTTCAGCATAACCGCCAGCATATCATCAAAAGAATTGATATGGGTGATCCCGCTAAGTGCAAGCTGCGCACATGTCAGAGCATTTGCCACTCCGATCACATTTCTGCTCTGGCACGGATTTTCCACAAATCCGCCTACCGGATCACACACAAGCCCCAGCAGATTTGACAGGCTCAGGCTGGCCGCCTGCAGACACATTTCCGGAGATCCGCCCATCAATTCCACAGCAGCCGATGCAGCCATGGCACTTGCCACCCCCACCTCGGCCTGACACCCGGCTTCCGCTCCGGCAACCGATGCATTTCTCATTGCCAGATAACCGATGGCAGATGCGTTCAGCAAACCTTTTCGGAATTCTTCCGTGCCAAGTCCCAAAGCTTCCTTCATGGCAAGAAGAACTCCCGGCACCACTCCTGATGAGCCTGCGGTGGGAGCAGCCACAATCAGTCCCATGGAAGCATTGCACTCCAGCACAGCCATGGCGTAAACCATTGCCAGACTGAGCACTTTTCCGCACAATTCCTGATGCTTTTCCGAATAGTCCTTTAATCCGGATGCTTCTCCTCCAATGAGTCCGCCGATGGATTTTCTGACATCCGATAATGGTCTGTGAGCACTGTTGGACATGATCTCCATGATCTCCGTCATTTTTTGTTCAAACACTTCTTCACTTACTGCACCATGCTGCAGTTCCCTCTGTTTCATGACCTCAGAAACCGGAATCTGATGTTCTCTGCATAAATTCAGTAATTCTGCACCGCTGTCAAAATTCATCTCTGTTCCTTTCTCATATCTGTATCAGCAGAACCTTGTCGATTCCCGAATTCTTATAAAGGTGTTCCATAACTTCCCCGGTAATCTTCTCGTCCGATTCTACGACTGTATATGCTTCCACACGCATTTTCTTCCGGAAAACCTTCATAAATGCAATGTTTACATTGTTATTCGCCAGTTCCGCTGAAATATGAGCAACAATTCCCGGACGATCCTCATGTCTGATTACGAGAGTACTGTATTCTCCCGTAAAGTCAACATCAATTCCATCGATATTTGTAATACGGATTTTTCCGCCTCCCAGCGATTCGCCCCTGATTGTCTGGCTTGTCCCGTCTTCTGCTTCCATATAAATATCCGCTGTATTGGGATGGCCTGTTTTTGTCTTATGATCGATCAGGTACTCAAACTGAATCTCCCTTTTTTCCGCTTCCTCAAAAGCATTTACAATCCTTTCGTCAGAAGGAAGGAACCCCATAACGCCTCCGAGAAGAGCCCGGTCCGTACCATGTCCGTAATAGGTCTGGGCAAAGGAACCATACAAAGTAAATGTCACTTTTTTAATCGTGTTCTTAAACAACTTTGCCGCCATATTTCCAATTGCGACTGCCCCTGCCGTATGGGAGCTGGAAGGGCCAATCATATTCGGTCCAATTACATCAAAAAAGCTTATAAACTTCATGACTGCCTCCATGGTAAGTAATATCACTGTTTCTCCGAAGACGATTCCGGCTCTCTCCGAAAAAGAGCCCTGACCGGCTTACAGCATCTCTCCGTTGCCTGAAATCACATCCCGGTACCAGTATGCGGAATCCTTCAGAATCCGTTCCTGCGTATTATAATCCACATATGCAAGGCCAAAGCGCTCTGCATATCCGCTGGACCATTCAAAATTATCCATCAAAGACCACTGGAAATATCCCCGCAGATCTGCTGCATCTGCTGCCCGCTTCAGTTCATGAAGATATCGTGCAAGGAAATCAATCCTGTTTGGATCATGAACCTTTCCATCCAGAGAAATCACATCATGGCAGGAAAGTCCGTTTTCCGTAATATAAAGCGGTTTTTTATAACGTTCATACAGAAATTTCGGTCCCCAGTAAAGAACTTCCGGTGTTACCGGCCATCCAATGGCTGTTTTCGGGAAGCCGTCATAACGTCTGACTTCTTCCGGTTTGCCGTCTTTTCCCATACGAATACATCTTCCGTTGTAGATATTCTGCCCGTAAATATCGATCGGCTCGGATATCAGCTTCATATCCTCATCTGTGATTTTCGGAAGATATTTTTCATACAGCTTCAGTCCTTCCTCCGGATACTGTCCGAAGAACACCGGATCAGACCACCAGGATACATTCCATGTCCAGTTTTCCACATCCGGCGACAGCGAAAACAATTCCTTCCTTGCCGCTTCGATATCCTCCGGTTTCTCTGTCTCCGGATAACACATTCCGCATGTCGGCGCATAGCCGATGATCAGCTGCTGTCTGCCGTACTGGCGAAGCATCTGAACAGCCCTTCCGTGAGCTTTCAGCACATTATGCGCCATCTCAAAGGTATCTCGCACCGGAGCCTTCAGTCCGGGGGCATGAACTCCTTTCAAAAATCCAAGTCCCACAAAACACTGCGGTTCATTCAGAGTAAAGTAATGAGTTACCCTGTCGCTGAACCGTTCCGCAACAAGCTTTGCATATTCCCCGAACCACTCTATCGTCTGCGGGTTCATCCACCCGCCCCGTTTATAAATTTCATAAGGAAGTTCCCAGTGATACAGTGTAATAAATGGCTCAATTCCATTTTCCAGAAGTTCATCGATCAGATTATTGTAAAATTCCACGCCTTTTTCATTTACACGGCCATATCCTTCCGGAAGCACTCTCGACCAATCAATAGAAAAACGATAGGCTTTCAGTCCCATTTCCTTCATGAGCCTTACGTCTTCTTTATATCTGTGATAATGGTCACAGGCAATCTCTCCGGTATGTCCTTCATAGATCCTGCCCGGCTCTTTTGAAAAAACATCCCAGATATGCATTCCCTTTCCTTCTCCATAAACAGCGCCTTCCACCTGGTAGGAGCTGGTCGCGGCGCCCCACGCAAAATCTTTCCGAAATCCCATTCCCTATTCCTCTCCTTGTATTCTGTATTAATATCCGCAAATTTTGTACGCAGTATACTCATGGGCAAAATGATACCCCAGTTTTTCTGCCAATGCAACAGCTATTTTATACGGCCCTGTTCCCGGCAACAGATCAGTCCTCAAAATATCCGGAAACAGCCTTCAGATGGGAAATGATCGGCAGACTTTGCGGACATACCTCTTCACACTGACCGCAGCCAATACAGTCCTTTGCCTTTCCAAAGGTTTCCCAGAGACTTCTGTAGTTTTCTGCCTGTGCCCTCCACTCCTTTTCATCGGTTTCTATTTTTGCCGCATTGTAAAGAGCAAAGTATTTCGGAATCGCAATCTTCTGCGGACATCCATCTGTACAGTAAGAACATCCCGTACAGGGAATCGTGATGCTTTTATGGATTTCCTCCACCGCATTTTTAATGATTTTCTGTTCTTCGTCATTCAGCGGCACAGGATCCGCCATATATCCGGTATTGTCCAGAATCTGCTCCATATTGCTCATTCCGCTTAATACCATCATTACATTCGGGAGGCTGGCTGCAAAACGGATAGCCCAGGAAGGAATCGACATATCCGGATGATATTCCAGAAATGCTTTTCTTGTTGCTTCCGGTACATTTACCAGGGTACCGCCCTTCACCGGTTCCATCACGATCACCGGTTTCCCGTGCTTCACTGCCACCTCATAACATTTCCGGGACTGAACCTCTGCGCTTTCCCAGTCCAGATAATTGAGCTGAAGCTGTACAAACTCCAGTTCCGGATGCTCCGTCAGCACCTGATCCAGAAACTCCGCATTGTCGTGGAAGGAGAATCCCATATGCTTTACAAGACCCTGTTTCTTTTTCTCCGCCAGCCAGCTAAAGCAGTCCAGCTCCGTATAGATCTTATAATGCTCCTTTCTCACATCATGAAGCAGATAATAATCAAAATATTCCACACCGGTTTTCTTCATCTGCTCC
>CAMBYR010000196.1 GCA_945872375.1 uncultured Blautia sp.
TGCAGTACAGACTGCAATGCATCCGATTCGGGCTTTGTCCTCTTTTTCAATCTTAATTATATGAGAAATCGGATCATACTGAACATCCGGCGACAGATCCTTCACCAGATCATACTGATGTTCTGAGGCTCTTGTGCCCAGCACCTCTCCATTTTCTTCGTAAAGTTTACGGAAAATACGCATAAAATGCTCGTCCGCCTTGCCGCTGCAGTAGATCACCTCCGGAAACCCGGAACGAATTTCCCGGTGCATATCCAGTTTTGCATATTCCATCTCTTCAAATGGCTTTTTCCGAAAAAAAAGCTCTGCTTCTTCCAGAGAGATTTCGCCTTCCTTGAATTTTCTAAGAACTTCTTTTGCTTCCATGCTTTTTGTTCCCTCCTGAATCTGCATTATAGCACAAAAGCTCCTCTTTCTGCAATCCGAAAAGAGTGCAGCCACAAACGCAGCTGCACTCCTTTTTTGATTTTCATTTTCTGTTATTTCTCAAACAGCTTCAGATCTGCAAGGTTTTTGTAAAAGACAGGGATTCTTTCCAATGGTGCATCCACCTCCACTGTCTTTCCACCCTCATGGATCGTTCCCGTACAGGCGTCTTTCCAGACCGCTCCCTCCGGCAGGTAAACCTTTCGCTTTATACGTCCCTTTTCCACCACCGGAGCAATCAGCAGATCCGGCCCAAACATGTATTCGTCCCCGATTTCATATGATCTCAGCCGGGTTTTCACCTGTGATCACAATATAATCGATCTGCTTCGCGCACCGGGCATGCCACATGGTATGATTATTTACGAAAACATGCTTACCGGTACCAATCTGCAGATCAATGTGATAAGCTCCAAAGTGGGCTATACCGATCCGAAATATTTCTGTACGATCTTTAAAAAACAGACAGGACTTACTCCTAATCAGTATCGAAAAACCATTTCCTCAGAGTAAAGAAAAAGCAGCCGTTTTCCACGACTTCTCAATCGCAAAAGCGGCTGCTTTTTTCTTATTTACATTGATTTTCTTCTTTATGCGGCCGGTTCTTCTTCTACGGCCACATCTTCCATATAATCATCTTCTACATAATCGTCTTCATAATAATCATCTTCATAATAATCATCTTCATACTCTTCTTCCGTTTCCATCAGGGAGTTGACGATCATTTCAATCACCTGGTCCGGAACACCTGCAGACTGAATATTGGTAAAGATCGTATCCAGATTCAGCTCGGCTGCATAAGCATCCATATCCTCTTCATTTGCCACATCATAAACCGTACCGGAAGCGATATCCAGCGGAGCTGCTGCCTCGTCAGTTTCCTGTCCTGTTACGGAAAGAGTTGCAAGCGGAACATCTGCGCTTAAGAGCTGTAAGATCAGACCCTCTGTACCTGCAGCTTCATCGGCTGTAATCTCCAGAGATAACGCAAAAGCAGAAAGCGGATTATACTCTTCCTCAGCGTCACCGGTCGGGAAGGTAAGTACAAATTTTCCGGTGCCCTTTTCCAGATCAAATCCGGATACCTGTACATCTGCCAGTACCACTTCTTCCGTAAGAATACTATAGGTTCCGTCTACAATGCCGTCAGCAACAGTGCCTGTACCGGAAACGGCAGCCTGAGAGGTGCCCTCACTGATCATGTCGACCAAAAAGGCGGTATTTGTTCCATCGGACGGTGCCTTCCAGATAAAGGAAGCCTCTGCCTCCACACCTGTCATCATGCTGAACTCACGTCCAACGATCTTATTGTCTGCATTTACCCACATACGGGATAAAATATACTGACCGGAAGTATCTTCTTCTGTGTTTTCATCAAGCAATGCAAGACTTTCTGTAATACCATCCTGCATCTGTGCATTCAGATCACCCAGATCCGGGAATGCTTCCGACCACTTCGTCAGAAGAGCCGCCAGATCCTCATCCGTCTGTGCCGTGGTAAGGATATCCCTTGCTGTCTCTGTAATCGCTTCTATATCAAGCTGGCCTTCCAGTACCGTACAGTCCTCACTGATGCCTTCCACAGAAAGTGTCTCCTGTGTGGAAGCGCCTTCCTCCATATGATTCAGAATAATATTTCCATAACGGTCCAGAAGTGCAGAAAGTGTTGCGCCGTCCGGGAGAAATGCTGCCGGATCCGAAGAATATACAGAGAGTGCTTCCATCGTTTCAGCAGGATATTCCCCATCTGCTTCCTCTGTCAAAGACACCTTCAGAATACCGGGGGAAATCTCCGGGATCTGCATATATTCCGTGCCTTCCGCCATATCCACGAGAAGATCCAGGGAACAGATCAATGCATTGTTGAGAAGAACATCCGTATTCACGATTTCCTGTCCGTCTGCAACCGATACATCCATATCCATGCTGAGCGTATCAAACCAGGTCAGATCTGTTTCTCCTGCAAACATTGCAAGAATAGAGCGGCCTGCATCTTCTGCCTTTAATGTAATATTGGCTTTTGCATTTGTACCCGATTCCTTGACTTCTGCAAGCTGTGCATCCCAGTCTTCCGTGATGGAGCTGATCAGGGACTGAAGAGCTTCTCTTTCACGATCCGCATAGGTAACCGTTCCTTCTGCCAGAACACTGCTGGAAGAAGACAGTACCAATACAGAAGCAGCTGAAATTGCTGTTATTTTTTTCAGCGATATTTTTCTTTTCAGGTTCATTTCTTAAATCCTCCTTCTCTTCAGGTACGGGTATCTGTTCAGAATAGCATTGAAACGATGCCGAACAGACACCTGCTTTATTCGTACCCCTATTGTATCATACTTCTTCATAAACGAAAAGCAGAAAATGAAAATCACCAGAATATTCAAAATATTACTGTTCACTTCGTTCTCAGTAACACGCTCCGCGATGCACAGAAATTATCTATTCTATATGCACAACAAACAGGAGGAAAGCCTCTTTATTTTTCGCAAAGGTAACGATTCAGTACCTTCACAGTTACTTGCAAAGTTCTTCTGCCAGTTTCTCAATCTGAGAAGCACTCTCCTCATTTAATGCAGAACGAACACATACGGACGTTTCTGTAAATGTCAGGTTTTTGGAATTCTCCAGCATTTTTTTCATGGTTTTTGCTGCCGTAGGAGCCCAGGAACCATTTTCCACAAATGCGACCGTCCTGTTCTGATAGTTTCTTTCTGTCAGATGATGGATAAATTCCTTCATAAACGGGAAAATATCGGCATTGTATGTAGTGGTGGCCAGAACCAGTTTATCATACCGGAATGCATCCTCCACCGCTTCTGCCATATCGTCTCTGGCAAGATCTGCAACCGTTACCTTCGGGCATCCCTTTTCCAGAAGTTTTGCTTCCAGAAGCTTCACCGCTTTTTTTGTATTTCCATAAACAGAAGTATAGGCGATCAGAACCCCTTCGCTTTCCGGTCTGTAGGAAGACCAGATATCATAGAGATTCAGATAATATTCCAGATCTTCGGTCAGCACAGGACCATGAAGCGGGCAGATGATCTGAATATCCAGTGCAGCAGCTTTCTTCAGAAGCTTCTGTACCTGCATGCCATATTTTCCCACGATGCCGATGTAGTACCGGCGAGCCTCACATGCCCAGTCCTCCTCCACATCCAGAGCACCGAATTTTCCAAAACCATCGGCGGAAAACAGCACTTTATCAAAGCTATCATAGGTTACGATTACCTCCGGCCAGTGAACCATCGGCGCCTCCACGAATGCCAGTGTATGTTTTCCAAGGCTTAATGTATCGCCCTCTTTCACCACAATTCTTCTGTCTGCAAAATCAGTTCCGAAAAACTGCTGCATCATCACAAATGCTTTTGCAGAAGAGACCACAACAGCCTCCGGATATTTTTCCATAAATATGGCAATATTTGCAGAATGGTCCGGCTCCATATGCTGTACGATCAGATAATCCGGACAGCGTGTCTGGACCGCATCCTGAACATTTTTCAGCCATTCCTCGGTAAAAAGGCCATCTACGGTATCCATAACTGCTATTTTTTCATCCAGGATCACGTAGGAATTAT
>CAMBYR010000197.1 GCA_945872375.1 uncultured Blautia sp.
CATCGATGCAATCCTCAACGGCGACATCCTGAATGCACCGACCAAGAAGATTCCGTACTTCAACTTCGAAGTTCCGACAGAGCTTCCGGGCGTTGATCCTGCAATTCTTGATCCTCGCGATACTTATGCAGATGCTTCTGAGTGGGAAGCAAAAGCAAAAGATCTTGCTGGAAGATTCATCAAGAACTTTGCAAAATATGAAGGAAATGAAGCTGGTAAAGCATTAGTTCCGGCTGGTCCTCAGTTATAATTCATCAAAAAATAAAAACCGGGTGTGAACGAAATCACACCCGGTTTTTTGGATACACTTTCTATTTTTAAAATGTATTTTTTGTTGAAAAACATCATACACTAGAGTATAATAAAAACAACAAAACTCCTGGGATGTGCGATGCCCCTTTTTATTTTGAACCTACATCGACATAAAGGGACTCCAAAATCGCAGTTCGGATGTCAGACCTCTCGTCGTGGCAGGCAGAAGAACTGTTGAGGACACCCACCTGGCTTCGGCTAGGCGTCAAAGAGAAGGGAACGGCATTCCGGGAGATTATTATATAGAAAGTATTCCATCGGAGGATATTGGAATGATTACAGATCGTATTTTTGGAGAATTGTCCACCGGAGAAAGTGTTCATCTCTATCATCTTGAAAATAAAAGCGGTGCCTATGCAGAAGTGATCGATTTTGGTGCCATCCTTGTAAAGCTGGTGGTTCCGGACAAAGACGGAAAGCTTACAGACGTGGTACTGGGATATGACAATATTGACGGATATCTGGTCAACGGCTGTTTCTTTGGTGCTACCATCGGAAGAAACGGAAACCGTATTGAAAATGCGGAATTTACGCTGAACGGAGAAAAGGTGATCCTTGCCAAAAATGAAAACAGCAACAACCTCCACAGCGGCCCTGACGGCTTTGAAAAGAAAATGTGGGCACTTCAGGAACGTGATGAGGCAGAAAACAGCGTGACCTTCCAGCGTGTCAGCCCGGACGGAGAGAATGGTTTCCCGGGAGATTTCCGGATTTCTGTCCAGTATAAGTTTACAGAAGAAAATGAACTGAAGATTTCCTATCAGGGAATCAGCGATAAAACTACCGTTGCAAACCTGACCAACCATTCCTATTTCAACCTTTCAGGAGAAGGAAGCGGAACGATCACCGATCATTATCTGAACATTCATGCAAAATATTTCAACTCGATCCGCAGCGACAGTATTCCTACCGGAGAATACAGTCCTGTGGAAGGAACTCCCATGGATTTCCGTACATGGAAAACCATCGGCCAGGATATTGAGGCGGATTTCGAACAGTTAAAGCTGGGCGGCGGCTACGATCACAACTATGTAACCGATTGCTATTCCAGAGGAATGATCCGTGAAATTGCAAGTGCCTATTCACCGGCAACGGGAATTGCCATGGATGTGTATTCAGACTGCCCATGTGTGCAGCTTTATACCGGAAACTTCGTAAAACAGGAACATGGCAAGAACGGCCATATCTATGATCGCCGGGAAGGCTTCTGTCTGGAGACGCAGGTAGAGCCAAATGCTATCAATGTGGAAGATTTCCATTCACCGGTTCTGGAAGAAGGAGAGCAGTATCGTTCGGATACTTCCTATCGTTTCTTTATCCGTGAAAAATAAAGCTGGAAACAGATCAAATACATAAATGGAATGTTTGTCTGGTTTTTTTCATATATTATGATATGAAGAAAACCAGATTTTTTTATGGAAATAAAATGAGGGCATTGCTGCTGATTCTGCTGGCATGGCTGTTTCTGCTGAATCAGGGAATTCTGCTGAATCAGAAAGAGGAAGCCGGAAAGGCAGAGGAAACGGCCGAAAACGAGTCAGAAACGGCCGAAAACGAGTCGGAAACGGCTCCGGAAACAGAAACCTACACGGAAGACGCGGCAGGGCCAGAGAACGCAGAGGACGCTGCACCTCCACAGGAAACGACCATCCGTGTGCTTTTGAGAAACCAGGATGAGCAGTCTTATTATCATCAAAGTGTACAGGCTGTTTATCAGAATATGGAGATTACCATAACCCCAAATTCGGAGGAGGGAGAAAAGGGTCCTCTGATTCTTTCTGGTCAGGAGGAGGGAATTCAGGTGACTTCTCTGACGAGACAGCAGGGGCATCCCACTTATCAGGGGAATCTGGAAATCTACAGCACTCCTTCGGGAATTCTTCTGATCAATGAGCTTCCGCTGGAAACCTATCTGGAAGCTGTGGTTCCCAGTGAAATGCCCTCCTCCTACAGCAAGGAGGCTCTGAAGGCGCAGGCGGTCTGTGCCAGAACATATGCCCTCCGACAGATCAGGGATCATTCTCTGGATGCATATGGTGCAGATGTGGATGACAGTGTCAGCTATCAGGTGTATGGAAATCTTGCTCCGCAGGAAAGTACCAGCGAAGCTGTGAGGGAAACAGAAGGGGAAATTCTCTGTCAGAATGGAGAACCGATTCCGGCATATTATTTTTCCACATCCTCCGGAATGACAAGTACAGATGAAATCTGGGGAGCAGAAGAAGCTGCATCGTATCTGAAATCAGTTCCCTGCAGCTTTGACAGCCAGGAACCATGGAGCAGCTGGCAGGTATCGATTCCATGGCAGAATATTCAGGATCGGTGCAGCAGCTATGGAGCACAGTCAGGTGCCTTCGGCAGCCTGAAAAATCTGGAAATCGTTAGAAAAAGTCAAAGCGGTACGGTCACCGGCCTTCGTGTGATTCTGGAAGATGGTTCTTTTGAAATAACGGGAGAATATGAAATCCGGGATTTTTTAAGCCCGGCAGGGCTGGATATCATAAAAAAGGATGGAAGTATTTCTGAGGGCGGCAATCTTCTGCCAAGTGCCACCTTTTCCCTGCAGCTCATTTCCGGCAGCGAAATCATTCTTACAGGAGGCGGATATGGACACGGAGTCGGAATGAGCCAGAATGGAGCCAATCATATGGCACAGGAAGGATATACCTATCAGGAGATCCTGGACTATTTTTTTCAGAACGTAGAACTTGTCAGAGAAGGGGTTTCATGATAGAATGGGCGAAAAGGAAAGCATACGTTTCAGGAAAGCGGTAACTGTTCAGGAGGGATATCCCGTGAAGGTACTGAACAGCTGCGAAAAACGGATGTTTGACAGCGGAAGCCGGCAGAATAACGGCACATAAAAAACGGAAGGAAAAGGAAGCGCAGAAAATGAAGAAATTCAGAGAGTGTCCAGCCGTATCTCTGGTAATGGGATTTGTCAATCGAACATCAGAGGACCATGTAGGGGCTTATGCTGCTCAGGCTGCCTTTTTTTTAATTATGTCTTTCATTCCCTTTATCATGTTTTTAAGCGCCATTATCAAATATACACCGCTGACCTATGGAGTGATGCGTCAGGCGATTTTAAGCGTGATTCCGGTGAATCTTCAGAACTTTGTCATGAGTGTTGTGGTGGAGGTTTATGAAAGAAATTCGACAGTGGCATCGATTACTTCTGTGGCTGTGGCATTGTGGTCATCGGTAAAGGGCCTGATGTCCCTGATCAATGGTCTGAACTCCATTTATCATGTACATGAAACACGTAACTGGCTGCTTCGAAGGATTCAGGCCATGTTTTATACGATCCTGTTTGTGATCGCACTGATCGTCAGCCTGATTCTTCTGGTACTTGGAAATCGGATTCAGATGGAACTGGCCAAACATTTTCCTCTTATTGGAGAAATTATTGCCAGAATTATCGGTGCCAGGACATTTATTGTGTTCGGTGTACTGTTTCTGGTTTTTCTGTTTTTGTATAAAGGACTTCCCAACAGAAAAGCTTCTTTTAAAAGTCAGGTGCCCGGGGCACTTCTGACGGCTGTTGCATGGTCTGTATTTTCCTATGGCTTTTCCATTTATTTTTCCTTCTTCCCGGGATTCAGCAATATGTATGGAAGCCTGACGGCAATTATTCTTG
>CAMBYR010000198.1 GCA_945872375.1 uncultured Blautia sp.
CGAATCTGCTGTCCATCACAGGGACTTTCTTATTCATCCCAGTTGTGCCATACATCTGTAACATCATCATCTTCATCAAGAAGATCCAGTGTTTTCTGAAGATTTTTGATATCCTTTTCATCTGTAAGCTCTACATAGGTCTGAGGAACCATGGCAACCTGAGCCTCAAGCATAGGAACGCCTGCTGCCTCAAGAGCTTCGCGAACTGCACTGAAATCATCCGGTGCCGTAATAACCTCAAAGCTGTCCTCTTCCTCGTTGAAATCTTCTGCTCCGGCATCCAGAGCAACCATCATCAGCTCGTCTGCATCCATCTCACACTCTTACTTGTCGATGATTATCTGTCCCTTCTGGTCAAACATAAAGGAAACGCATCCCTGATTACCAATGCTTCCGTAACCTTTTGTAAAGGCATTTCTCACATTGCTTGCCGTACGGTTTTTGTTGTCCGTCAGAGTTTCTACGATGATTGCAACACCGTTCGGGCCATAGCCTTCGTAGGTGGCTCTTTCGTAGCTGTCTGCCGAATCTGCACCGGCAGCTTTTTTAATTCCTCTGTCGATGGTGTCATTCGGCATATTGTTTGCCTTTGCTTTTGCAATTACATCACGAAGCTTGCTGTTATTGTTCGGATCCGGACCGCCTGCCTTTACAGCCATAACGATCTCACGGCCGATCACGGTAAAAATCTTGCCTTTTTTGGCATCATTTTTCTCTTTCTTATGTTTTATGTTTGCGAATTTTGAATGTCCTGACATCTCTCTTCTCCTTTTTGTTCTTTCTCATTTATTTTTTCGGCCCGTACCTTGCCAAGGGTTTTATTTCCCAATGACAAAATTTTAAATCGGTAACCGTTTGCCACGATTTCTTTATCCAGATCTGCCTCTGTAGGAATATGTCCCAGAATGGAAGTAAGAAAACCATTCAGTGTTTCAAATTCCGTTTCTCCAAAACTGGTATCCAGCTTTTCTTCCACATCCTCCAGATAAGCAAGACCGTCAATGATCACGCTGTTGTCCACCTGAGTCCGGATGGAAACTTCCTCGTCATCATATTCATCCATGATATCGCCCACGATTTCCTCGAGGATATCCTCCATCGAAACGATTCCTGCCGTCTGTCCATATTCATCCACAACAATGGCCATATGCAGCTTTTTGCTCTGCATGAAACGGAACAGATCCCCGATTCCTCTTGTTTCCGGAATAAATGAAGCTGTACGGATGAGCCCCGGAATTTCCTTTAACGGCTTGAATTTCGCCCATGGATTGACTGTCATAAACTTTGTGGCATCCTTATAATGGATGATGCCCACAATATCATTCAGGTCGTCACGATATACCGGATATCTGGATTTTCCTTCTTCCAGCATCTCTTCCACCATTTCTTTGAGAAGTACATCTTCATTGAATGCGACGACATTTTTTCGATGTGTCATAATTTCATGAGCATCGGTTTCATTGAAGGAAATGATATTCTGAATCATTTCGGCTTCACTTTCCTCAATGACCCCCTGTTCATGAGCCTCATCCACAATGGAGATGATCGACTCTTCCGTGACAGCATCCTCTTTCTGATTCAGCTCCACTCCAAAAGGAAGTGCTGTGATCTTTGCCGCCCACGTGCTGAGAAAGGTAAGCGGATAAAGGAAAGAAACAATCGCATAAACTGTTTTTACATAGCGGAACGCAAATTTTTCCGGCTGATAGGTTCCGATTCTCCGAAACGTGAGAATTCCAAAGGATGCCAGCAAAAAAATGCACAGAAATAAAATTATGATGACCGCCGGCAGATGCTTTATGTAGTGACGGGATACCCGGATAAACCATGGTACGAGAAACGCACCAATGGAAATTCCCGATGCAGTCACGACCAGCGGAATTGCATTTACATATCTTGCAGGATAATCCATCATTTTTTTCAAAAGAACTGCCTTTTTATTTCCATCCAGCGCCTGTTTTACAGTTTCATTTTCGCTCAGATTTCTGATTGCCGCTGAAAAGCCATATAATATTCCATTCAGCCACAGCAGCAAAAACAGTATAATTATGCCCAGTACGGGCAAACTACTGCCATCTTCCATATGTTCCCACCTTTTTTCTTCAATTCAGCGTAGTTACTGCTAAAATATAGCACTTTCCTCTTCTTTCGTCAAGAACCTGACAAAAACCTGCCTGCGATTCCGATTCGCAGAGCTCTTGTTCATTCCGTTTTCATTTAAAAGCTTAATTCCAGACTGATTTCAAGGGCATGATTCACCTTGTCAAGCATCACCTGATCCAAATGGCATACCTTATCTTTCAGCCTCCGTTTGTCAATGGTGCGAAGCTGTTCCAAAAGGATCACGGAATCTTTTTCTATGCCGTATGCGGAGGCATCGATCTCAATATGCGTAGGCAGTTTTGCCTTGTTCATTTTAGATGTAATGGCTGCACAGATGACTGTGGGACTGTGTTTATTGCCCACATCATTCTGAATGATCAGCACCGGACGGATCCCTCCCTGTTCGCTCCCCACCACAGGCCTTAAATCCGCATAAAAGATATCCCCTCTTTTAATTACCACACAATTCACACTCCGATTCTGTTTCCGGTATACACCGTTTGATTCAGGACATCTGTCCGGCAGAATCCATGAAACAGATGTCATAGAAATAGTATTTCCAGATTCATCTTGGGTATACATGTGTCGTGTGCAGTACCTCAGGGAAGTTTTTCATTCCTTTACTGAAACCATGTCAGTTCATCAACTTCTTTTCCATCCTTTACAAATACCCGCGGTACCCGCTTGCTGATCTCACAGGCAAATTCGTAGGAAAATCGTCCGCAGAGATCTCCGAATTCCTCCATCGTGATCTCTTCTTCTCCGTCTTTTCCAATAAGCGTCACTTCCATTCCTTCCCGTGCTTCCGGGATCGCTGTCACATCCACCATAAACTGATCCATACAGACTCTGCCCAGAACAGGAGCTTTTTTGCCGGCAATCAGCACCCAGCCCCTGTTGGAAAGCTGTCTGGGATATCCGTCGGCATATCCCACCGGAATGGTTGCAATTCTTGTTATTCTGTCTGTTACAAATGTTCCGCCGTAGCTGACGGCATTTCCCGCTTCGACTGTTTTCACATAGGTGATATGGCTTTTCAGTTCCATGGCAGGCTTCAGGCGTACAATGTCCCGTTCCACCTCACCGGATGGATAAATTCCATAAATCGTAATTCCGGCACGCACAACAGACAGATTTGCCTCCGGAACACGAATAATTCCAGCGCTGTTGGAACAATGCTTTACAGGAATGGAAACTCCTGCTTCTTCGAGCTTTTCTGCAAATTTCAGATAACGGTTAAGCTGCACAAGTGCGGGACTTCGGTCGTATTCGTCCGCCCTTGCAAAATGAGTAAACATTCCCTCTATTTCCAGTGACGGAAGCTGTCCGATCTTTCGGATTATCTCCACATTCTCTTCTGTATCCGCAAATCCGATCCTTGTCATTCCGGTATCCAGTGCAGCATGAATATGTACTGTTTTTCCCTGTCGGACAGCCTCATCAGAAAGCTTTTGTGCCATCTCAAAGGTACATACGGCCGGACGGATCCCTTCCCGGACGATTTCTTCAAAATACTCCTCGAAGACGATTCCAAGGATCAGGACAGGCTTTGTCACATGGGCATTTCGAAGCTGCAGCGCCTCTTCCGCCGTTGCCACGGCAAATCCCCAGATATAATCGTAATCCTGAACAAGCCTTGCGATCGCCACAGCTCCATGTCCGTATCCGTCAGCTTTGATAACGGCAATCATTTTTGTTCCCTCTTTCAGGTTGTTTTTCATTGCCTGAAAATTGTGTGCAATGGAATCCAGAGAAACCACTGCCTTTGCTCTCATGTATTTTTTCATAATATTCCTCCCTCTGTCTTACAAGCCTGAAAAATCTCTTTCTGAAATTTTTTTCAG
>CAMBYR010000199.1 GCA_945872375.1 uncultured Blautia sp.
TATGTAAGCTCTGCCAAATACGGCGGTGACTGGCACAGTACCCCTCACACCCATAGCTGTACCGAGCTCTTCTATGTGATCGGAGGCGAAGGCCAGTTCCGCATCGAAAATCAGATCTACCCGGTAGGAACCAACGACCTGATCATCGTAAATCCTCATGTGGAGCATACAGAGCTCAGTCTGAATACCGCCCCTCTGGAGTACATCGTGCTGGGTATTGAAGGGCTGGAACTTTCCATTGCAGATGATTCCGATAATCAGTTCTGTATCGTAAATTTCCAGAACAAAAAAGAAACGCTCCTCTTTTATCTTCAGAATATGATGAAGGAAGTGGCAAACAAGACGCCGGGACATGAGATCATCTGTCAGAACCTGATGGAGATCCTGGTTGTTCATCTGACCCGTCAGACCAACTATTCCACCACCCTGGCCCCCATCAAAAGCAGGGCCAGCCGTCTCGTCGTATCTGTTCACCGTTACATCGATACTCACTATAAAGAAAACATTAATCTGGATATGCTGGCGGAAATCAACCATGTAAGCAAATACTATATGGTGCACGCCTTCACAGAAGAATACGGCATTGCTCCCATCAATTATATGATTTCCTGCCGCATCGAAGAAGCCAGACAGCTTCTGAAAACAACGGATTACTCCCAGGCCGTGATCAGCCGGATGCTTGGCTTTTCCTCTCCCAGCTATTTTTCTCAGGCCTTCCGTAAAATAGAAAAAAAGAGCCCTACCGAGTATCGAAAGATTTCCCGGCAGGACTCCGGCAGCAGCGAGACCAGTCCACGCTTTTCATAAACAGACACATACACTGTCATTTCAGGATCTCAGCCAGTGCATTCACCAGCTTCGGAACCTCCACCGGTTTTGAAATATGGCCGTTCATACCGGCTGCAAATGCATGCTTTTTATCATCCTCAAATGCATTTGCCGTCATGGCGATCACCGGTATTGCCGCAAGTGTGCTGTTTTCCAGTTTTCGGATGGCTATCGTTGCCTCATATCCATTCATATTTGGCATATGTACGTCCATGAGAATCAGATCATAAAGATCTTTTTCGGATGCCTTCACCTTCTCCACCGCCTGCACGCCATCTTCTGCGATGTCCACCCGAAATCCCATATCCTGAAGGAGGTAAAGAGCAATTTCCCGGTTCAGCTCATTATCCTCCACAAGCAGGACATGCTTTCCCTCAAAAGCATCATCGTGCTTCAAAATCATATCCACATCCTCATTTTCGGGGGACGTCTCCTGTTCTCCCTGTTCCAGTCGGAAGGTCAGCGTGTAGGTGGTTCCTTTTCCCTTCTCGCTGGCGCAGGAAATTGCCGCGCCGAGCATGCCCACAAGTCTCTTTACAATGGGGAGTCCAAGACCGGTGCCTTCAATTTCGGAGACATGTTTTGACTCCTCGCGCTCGAAGAGTTCAAACTGAATCTTCTGAAATTCCTCGCTCATGCCAATCCCGGTATCGCTGACAAATACTTCATACTCCCCGAAGCCTTCCTGACGAAATTCCTTCTGCCTGATACCAAAAATCACCTTTCCCCCTTCGGGAGTAAATTTCTGCGCATTGGACAGAAGATTTACACAGATCTCTCTCATATGCTGCATATCACAGATCACACAGGAATCCCGGATTTCTGTCACGACTTCAAGCTGAATCCCTTTTGCGGCCATGGATTGTTCAAACAGCAGCTTCATCGTCTGACTGAGATCATACAGGTCGGCACTTTCCATTACAGGCTTCATGGTACCGCTCTCGATCCGTGAGATATTCAGAACTTCATTGATGAGATCCAGAAGTTCTCTCCCCGCCATTTTCACCTTTCCGAGACAATCCTGAACCTTTTCCTGATCGGAAAGATTTTCCTCCGCCATATTCGTAAAGCCAAGGATTGCATTCATCGGTGTGCGGATATCGTGGCTCATGTTAAAGAGGAACCGTGTTTTTGCTTCATTGGCTGATTTCGCTTCTTCTGCCGCCTTTTCAAGCTCCTCCGTATATACTCTTTCCTGATACTGTCTGATGGCATACTGCCAATATCCAAAGGACAGCAGCAAAGATACCAGACCTATACATACAATACTGATCATCCACTGCCAGGAGGTGACCCAGCCTACATCAGGCATAATTTCAAAATACCAGATATCATTCGGCACTTCGCCTACGACCCGTAAAGCCTGGCCCATATCCTGTTCCTCGCATTCGGCTATGACCAGCTTTTCCCCTGTGGACGGGCTTATATGCCAAAGGAGATAGTGGTATCCCGAGCTTTCCATATTCTCAAGCTCCACCTCCCTCAGAAAGGCATCCCAGTTCAGCACCAGAACAGAGAAGCCCCAGAAATTCTCCGTTTCTTCATCATCCGAAAGATAGATCGGATCCAGAAGAAGGGCTCCCATTCCACCCTGTGTCAGTTCAAAAGGTCCTGCAATCGTATACTGACCGCTGCTTCTGGCAAGATTTGCCTCTTTTTCTCTTGCCGGATTTTTCAGTAAATTCAGGCCGATCGCCGCTTCATTTCCTTTCAGCGGATACACGTATGAGACCTCTCCGTCCGGGGCATACTCGATTGCTTCAATAACGCCTTCATTATCCATCATCAGCTCAGATATGATTCCAAAATCTTCACTGCTGATCTCGTATCCGGCCTTTACCAGATTTTCCAGTATCTCGGATACCACAAGATATTTTCTGATCTGCGCTTCCACTCTCCTGGTCGCCGCTTCTGCCGTATACTGTGCCCGGTTCTTTTCCCTTTCCACACCAGAGCGTATAACAGCGCCTACAATCCCCGAAATAGCCAGCAGACAGACAGCAAACACGATCACCGTTCTGATCAGAATTCTTTTATTTGTTTTTTGTTTTTTCACCTCCGGCTGTCCCCCTGTTTCACTTTTTTCGTTACTTCACTTCGTTCTCAGCAACACGATCCGCGATGCCTGTGAACAGTTACCTTTTTCTTTCTCTGATTATATCATCGCACAGTATCAAAGACAACCTCACAAACCATCCTTTACTTCGAAAAACATCTTGTGTTTTCGGTGTTTATCGACCGCTTGAAGAAATCTGCCCCGGATGTTATAATAATTGTTCGAAATGAACGTAAAAACAGAATCAGAACACGATAGGAGACAGCACATATGAAAAAAATCATGGATCGGATGAGAAAAAGTGTATATTTTAATATCCCGAATCTTCTGGGATATCTGCGGCTTCTGCTAATTCCGGTTTTTCTGATTTTATATACGGGAGCAGAAAGCGCCGGCGAATACGGGGCCGCTTTTTCTCTGCTGGCAATTTCCTATCTTTCCGATTTTATCGACGGAAAAATTGCCCGTAAATTTGATATGGTTTCCGACTTTGGAAAGGCACTGGACCCCGTTGCCGACAAGCTGACGCAGGCCGCCCTCGTGATCGCCATCACCAGCCGTTACCCTTTCATGCTCTGTTTTCTGATTTTATTTATTCTGAAAGAAATTTATATGGTAGCCATGGGGCTTCTTCTGATTCATCGCGGAAAAGGTGTCAAGGGAGCACAAAGCTACGGAAAAATCTGTACGGCAGTCATGGATGTGTCCTGCTTTCTTCTGCTGCTGTTTCCGAATCTTTCCTTCGCCCGGTCCTCTGCTCTGATCGGGATTATGATGGTCACCACCATCATTACCTGGATCAAATATATCAAATTTTATGCAACTGCATAGATATATCCGTCTTCCACTGTCAGAACGGCCGCATCCGACCAGATATCATTTCCCCTGCAGTCTCTGAGTTCAAACGAAACTGCTGAAGAAGCAGAATAATCATTCTGACAAAGCAAGATGCCGGAGCACATCCCCGGCATCTTTTTTTATTCTATTCACGAATCCAGACTCTCATCTGTCCGGTTCCCCGGTTGCCCCAGATATAATAGGGCACTGCCTTCAGCGTCACCG
>CAMBYR010000200.1 GCA_945872375.1 uncultured Blautia sp.
GAAAAACCGTCTGTATCGATCATCATATCAGTAATCCGGGATTTGCGGACATCAATCATGTATGCGGCGATATCGGTTCAGCCAGTGAAGTTCTCTACAATCTGCTGGATCCGGAAAAGGTGGACAAAAGCATTGCATCTGCCATATATACGGGCATGATCCATGATACCGGAGTGTTTCAGTATTCATCCACATCTCCGGATACCATGCGTATTGCCGGAAAATTAATGGAAACAGGCCTGGATTTTACCAGGATCATTGAAGAATCCTTTTATCAGAAGACTTATATTCAGAATCAGGTCATGGGACGTGTACTTACGGAAAGCATCATGCTTCTGAACGGAAAGTGCATTGTAGGCTGTCTGCGCAGAAAGGATATGGAGTTTTACGGTGTGGACGGAAAGGATCTGGATGGAATCGTCAGCCAGCTTCGTCTGACAAGCGGGGTGGAGGTTGCCATTTTCCTTTATGAAATCAATACGCAGCAGTTCAAGGTGTCTCTCCGTTCCAACGGAAAGATCGATGTAAGCAAAATTGCAGTATATTTCGGCGGCGGCGGACATACGCGTGCTGCCGGCTGTGAAATGCAGGGCTCCATGTACGATGTGGTCAATAATATTACCGGAGAAATCGTACATCAGATGCAAACCACGGAGGAGAAATAATGGACGGAATTCTGGTGATCCGTAAGGAGCGGGGCTTTACCTCACACGATGTGGTGGCAAAGCTCCGGGGAATTCTCCATATGAAAAAGATCGGGCACACAGGTACGCTGGATCCCGATGCGGAAGGTGTCCTTCCGGTGGCTTTGGGAAAGGCCACAAGACTTGTGGAAATGCTTACGGAAAAAAGAAAATCATATGAAGCGGTTCTCAGGCTGGGTGTCGTGACAGACACGCAGGATATGACCGGTCGGGTTCTTTCTGAAAGCCCGGTGACAGTGACAGAGGAACAGGTGCGGAATGCCTGTGAAAGCTTCCTTGGGGAGCAGCAGCAGATTCCGCCGATGTATTCTGCGCTGAAAGTGGACGGAAAGAAGCTTTACGAGCTTGCCAGAGAGGGTAAAGTGGTAGAGCGAAAGTCCCGGCCGGTATGTTTTTATTCTATAGAAATTCTGGATATTCAGCTTCCGCTGGTCCGTTTTTCTGTTACCTGCAGCAAAGGGACCTATATCAGAACCCTGTGCCATGATCTGGGAGAAACGCTTGGCTGCGGCGGAAGTATGGAATCACTGGTACGGACTGCCTCCGGACAGTTTTCACTGAAGGACAGTGTGACTCTTAAGGAAGTACAGGAAGCCGCCCTGAAGGGAGAGGCGGAAAAGCTGGTCATTCCCATCGAAGAAATTCTCGGAGAATATCCCCGTATCTGCTGCACCCTGCAGGGCGACCGACTGCTTCTTAACGGAAACCCTCTTCCGGAAGATCTGACAGAAGGAAAAAGATGCGGGGAAAAGGTCCGGATGTGCACATCCCAGGGCACATTTTCCGGAATCTATCAATGGGATGACAGAAAAGAAAAATATATTCCTGTGAAAATGTTCTTATAAAGTGTTACGGGAGGCGGCAGGAGTAAAAAATGGAATACCTGAATATACACGGGGATTTTCCGCGGCTGTTAAACAGTGCGGTGACGCTTGGAAAATTTGATGGTGTTCACAGAGGACATCAGAAGCTTGTGGAAAAAATCCTTGAAAAAAAAGAAGAAGGCGCACAGGCGGTGCTGTTTGCCTTTCTCAGTTCCAGCCAGATGATCGATACCCGGGAAGAACGGGCGGAGTTTCTGGAAAGCCTGGGAGTGGATGTGCTTCTGGAGTGTGCCCTGGATCAGAAAATGCGGCATATGAAGGCGGAGACCTTTGTTAAGGAGATTCTGGTGGGAGATCTTCATGCCTGCTATGTGGCGGTAGGGGAGGATTTCCGGTTCGGGCATGAACGGAAGGGGACACCGGCGCTTCTGGAGGAAATGGGAAAAGATTATGGTTTTGAGGTGGAGATCCTTCCGAAGGAGATGCAGGATAACCGGAAGATCAGCAGCACCTATATCCGGGAGGAGCTGAGAAAAGGAAATATGGAAAAAGTAAATCTGCTCCTCGGCCGTCCGTTTTCCCTGAAGGGAACAGTGCAGCACGGCAGAGGTATGGGACACAAATTTTTGTTTCCAACGGCAAATCTTGTGCCTGCGGAGGAAAAGCTGATGCCTCCAAACGGCGTCTATATTACCGCCAGCAGGTTTGGCGACAGGATTCTGCAGGGGATTACCAATGTGGGATATAAGCCGACAGTCGGAGAAAAATTTCTTGGAGTGGAGACGTATCTGTTTGACTGCTCAGAGGATCTTTATGGCCGGGAATGTGTGGTGGAATTTTTCAGATTCCAGCGCCCGGAGCAGAAATTTGCTTCCTTTGAAGCCTTAAGGGGTCAGATGCAGAGGGATATCGCTGCCGGAAAAGAATTTTTTGACGAAAAATCTGTAGACAAAATGAGAAAGATTCGCTATAGTTAGAGGTAGAGCGCCCGAGTTAAATCTTTGTAAAATTTTCGTTAAATCATCGGGAGCAAAAAGATACAAGGAGAAAAATTAAGGATGGTAAACATAATTCTTGGATTAATGGGAGGTCTGGGCCTCTTTCTCTATGGAATGAAGCTTATGAGCGACGGTCTGGAGAAAGCTGCCGGCGCCAAGATGAGGAGCATTCTGGAGTTTTTTACAAAGACACCTCTTCGAGGAATCCTGGTGGGAACCTTTTTTACTGCAGTGATCCAGTCTTCCAGTGCTGCCACGGTTATGGTGGTCAGCTTTGTAAACTCGGGACTGATGAATCTTTATCAGGCTGCAGGAGTCATCATGGGTGCCAATATCGGTACCACAGTTACGTCACAGCTGATTTCCTTCAATCTGTCTGCACTTGCGCCGGCCATTGTCATGATCGGTGTTGTGATGCTGATGTTCTGCAAAAAAACAAAGATTCAGCGTATCGGTGAAGTCCTTCTGGGCTTTGGTATTCTGTTTCTGGGACTTTCCACCATGTCCGGTTCCATGTCGGTATTGAAGGAATCTCAGCAGGTGGTGGAGATCATGAGCTCGCTGACCAGCCATTTTCTGGCTGTGATCGTGGGTATTGTAGTGACCACGGTTCTGCAGAGTTCGTCTGCCACGGTAGGTATTGTTCTTCTGCTCGCGCAGCAGGGACTTCTTGATATCCGGATCTGTTTCTTTATTATTTTCGGATGCAATATCGGATCCTGTGTATCCGCACTGCTGGCTTCCTTAAACGGAAAGCGTGATGCAAAGAGAGCGGCCCTGATTCATCTGTTTTTTAATATCATCGGAACGGCTATCATGTATCTGATCCTTTCTGTAGCGCTGGAGCCGATCACTCAGTTTATTGTGACGATTTCTCACGGTGATCCCGGCAGGGAAGTGGCAAACTCCCATACGCTGATCAAGATTGCAGAAGTAGTGATCCTCCTGCCGTTTATCAAACAGATCGTAAATCTGACAGGCCTGTTTGTACGTGGAGAAAGCAAAAAAGAAGGACAGCAGTTCGAGCTTCAGTATATCGGAACCAATTCCGTATTTTCCCCTACAACGGCTGTATTTGATGCCACCAGAGAGATGGAGCATATGGGACAGGTAGCGATCACCAATCTGGAACGCGCCATGAATGCCCTGATTACGCTGGATGAAAACGATATTGCAGAGGTTTATGAAACAGAAAAGTATATCGACTTCCTGAATCATGCCATTACGGATTATCTGGTAAAGATCAACCAGACCACTCTTCCTACGGACGACAAGAAGAGTATCGGCGGTCTGTTCCATGTGGTAAACGATATCGAGCGTATCGGCGATCATGCGGAAAATATTGCGGATGCGGC
>CAMBYR010000201.1 GCA_945872375.1 uncultured Blautia sp.
TGGATATACCAGACTTCATCACAGAACTCTTCATAATGATCCTCCAGAAGAAGAGCTGCCTCCACAACGGCAAGCTGCCGCCCGGAATCTGCCTCCTCCTCGAGACACTGGCGAATATAGGCTTTTACTGCCGGATGAATGATTCCGTTAAGCTTCGCAAGCATCTCCCCATTAGAGAATACTACATCGGAAACCCTCTTCCGGTCAATGGTTTTATCGTTTTTTATGATATCTTTTCCAAACAGATCTATGATTTTCTGATAACAGACCCCTTCCGGCTCCATTACCAGATGACCAATTTCATCTGCTTTCAGAATACATGCATCGTATTTCTCCTGCATATAATCCAGAACAGTGCTTTTTCCGGCTCCCACTCCGCCGGTGATTCCTATGGTTTTCATCTTATTTTGCCTCATACCAGCTATCGCCCTGATGCATATCCACTTCCAACTCCACGGCCAGCCGGGCTGCACCCTTCATTTCTTCTTCCAGAATCCTGGAAACCGCAGCGATCTCTTCTTTTTTCGTCTCAATAAGAAGCTCATCATGAACCTGAAGCACCAGACGGGATTCCAGTCCCTCCTGTGCCATTCTGCCGTATACACGGTTCATGGCGATCTTGATAATATCTGCGGCTGTTCCCTGAATGGGCGAATTCATGGCCACACGCTCCCCAAAGGAACGCTGCATGAAATTGCTGGATTTCAGCTCCGGAACAGGTCTTCTTCTTCCGAACATGGTGGTCACATATCCCTTTTCCTTTCCTTCCTGAACCATACTGTCCAGAAAGCCCTTGATCCTGGGATAGGTTTCAAAATATTTTTCAATGTATTCCGCCGCTTCTTTTCTCGTAATACTCAGGTCCTGGCTGAGGCCAAAGGAGCTGATTCCGTAGACGATCCCGAAATTTACCGCCTTTGCGTTTCGTCTCTGGAGAGACGTTACCTCATCAAAAGGCACGTGGAACACCTGAGACGCCGTCAGACGGTGAATATCCTGTGCCTCTCTGTAAGCCTGGATCAGCTTTTCATCACCGGACATGTGGGCAAGCACGCGAAGCTCGATCTGGGAATAATCCGCATCCAGAAAAACAAAGCCCTCCTCCGGCACAAATACCTTACGGATCAGCCTTCCCAGCTCCATGCGAACGGGAATATTCTGAAGATTGGGCTCGGTACTGCTGATTCTTCCTGTAGCGGTAATGGTCTGATTGAAGGTGGAATGAATCCTTCCATCCTCCTCGATCACACTGCTCAGTCCGTCCGCGTAGGTGGATTTCAGTTTTGTAAGCTGACGGTATTCCAGAATATCGTTTACGATCGGATAATCCGGAGCAAGCTTCTCCAGAATATCTGCTGATGTGGAATAACCCGTTTTCGTCTTTTTCCCACCGGGAATCTCCATTTTTTCAAATAAAATGACTCCCAGCTGTTTTGGAGAATTGATATTAAATTCTTCTCCTGCCTGATCCCAGATCTCCTTTTCCAGCTCATGAATTCTTCCTACAAGCTGTTCTCCGTAGGCTTTCAGTTCTTCTCCCTTCACACGGATTCCCCAGTTTTCCATGGAATTCAGTGTGAACACCAGAGGAAGCTCAATATCACGGTAAACAGACTCCATGCCTGCCTCCTTCAGAGCTTCACAAACAGGCTCCATGCAGGCAAGAGCTGTAAATGCCATATAGCAGGCATATTTTTTCAGTTCCTCCAGGTCATCCTCCCATGCTTTTTCCAGCGGAAGCTTTCCCAGAAGATCTTCTCTGGCCGGAAGAAGGAGACCCCCAAGATAATCCTTTGCAATATCATCATAAGTATAGGATGATTTCAGCGGGTTCAGAAGATAGGCCGCAACACCTGCGTCAAATACCTGGGATGGCTTTTCGATCTGCACATGTTTGAGCATGGACTTTACATCCATGGCACAGATCCGTGTTTTCCCGGAAAGCATACCCAGCTTCCCGCAGAGATATTCTCCTGCCAGAAGCCCCTCCGCCGGAATATAATAGTGTTCTTTCTCGCTCAGGGAAAGCCCGATCCCGTATACTTTATTTTTTTCTGCCATCAGCGCAGCGCCCACCGCCGGCTTCTGCGCCGCCTTTTCAAACAGCGTCTCCGTTCCGGACAGATCGCTGCAGATAAAATAATTCAGTTCCAGAGACTGATCTGCCACCTCGGACTGGTCAAATCTTCCCAGAAGATTCTTAAATTCCAGCTTCCGGCAGAGCTCATAGGCTGCTTTTGTATATAATTCTCCCAGCCTTGCATCCTCATAACGGAATTCCAGAGGACTGTCCGTGTTGATCGTTGCAAGGGTTTTGCTGAGAGAAGCCATGTCATAATGAATGCGCAGGGATTCCCTGGCCTTGTTTGGCTTCACTTCCTCCAGATGTGCATACGCATTTTCAATGGAACCAAACTCTCCGATAATTTTCGCAGCCGTTTTTTCTCCCACTCCCGGGATGCCCGGAATATTATCAGAGCTGTCACCCATCAGCGCTTTCAGTTCAATGATCTGAGGAGGTGTTACCTGATATTTTTCAATAACCTGCGCCGTGTGATAATCTTCGATCACAGTTTTTCCTTTTGATGTTTTCGGAAGACGGATCAGGACTTTTTCCGTGGCAAGCTGAAGCAGATCGCGGTCACCGGAAAGAATCACCACGTCCATTCCTGCCGATTCGCTTCTTCGTGCCAGAGTTCCCAGAAGATCATCGGCCTCAAATCCCTCCAGAGTAACGATTTTAATTCCCATGGCCGCCAGCATTTCCTTCATCAGAGGAACCTGCTCTCTCAGTTCTTCCGGCATTCCTTTTCTGGTTCCTTTGTAGGCCTCGTATATTTTGTGCCGGAACGTAGGTGCATGAAGGTCAAAGGCAACCGTCAGATAATCCGGTTTTTCCTCCTCCAGAATTCGAAACAGAATATTCAGGAACCCATAAACAGCACCGGTATGTCTGCCCTCAGAATTCGTCAGATCCGGCAGTCCGTAAAATGCCCTGTTCAAAATACTGTGTCCGTCGATCAGTAATATTTTTTCGCTCATTGTTACCTCCAGATATTCCAAATCAAAAAAGCAAAGCCGCCTGCCAGAATCAGTATCAGTATCACCGCTGCAGTCAGAACCAGCCAGCGGGTAATCTTCCGTGTCAGACAGATCCGCCTGCTCTTTTTCAGATCCTGCTCCAGAAGATGCTGAAGATCCATCATGCTTTCTCCTTCATCATCCAGCTGCTGAATCGCCTCATGAACAATAAAATATGTCTCCAGTTCGTCATAGCAGGAGCTGCAGGATGTTACATGCTCCAGAAATTCTTCCAGTTCTTCTTCGTTGAGAGACCTGTCAATGTATCGGTTTACCATGCTCTCGGCTGTACTGCACTCCATCCTTCGCATCCTCCTTTTTCAGTCAAATCTGTTTTCCACATGATTATAACGGAACATGGCATAAAAGACAAGGGCGCACTTTACGGAAAATGCGCCCTTTCATTCCTCTTATCGTTTAGTTTTCACTCTGCTGTCCCGGCAGCATTTCTGCCGGAGCCTCCAGAATCTTCATAAATTCCTCACCGGTGATCGTTTCATGCTCGTAAAGATATTTTGCAAGCTCATGCAATTTGCCAATATTGTCTTTCAGAATCTGAAGAGCCTTCTGATGCTGGGCAGAAACGAGATCGACAACCTTTTTATCAAGAATTGTCTGGGTCTCAAAAGAACAGGTAAGACTGCTGTCGCCTCCCAGATACTGATTGGACATGCTCTCCATGGCAACCATATCAAACTCATCACTCATACCATATCGGGAAATCATGGCACGTGCAATTTTTGTTGCCTGCTCAATATCGTTTGATGCACCTGTGGTGATGGTATGGAAGA
>CAMBYR010000202.1 GCA_945872375.1 uncultured Blautia sp.
GTTTTTTTGACATATGCTTCCTTTAAAGTCCAGAACCGAAAAAACCATTCCTGCAAAAGAGGCGTAGAAGAGCCCTTCTGCTGTAAAAAGAGAGCTTCTTTTTCGGCAAGGGCTTTTTTTATGAGGATGGGGGCAAAATAGCCGGGAAGCTCCGCATCGATTCCCACCGGGCGGCTGTGGAAAGCACAGGCTGCCAGCCCGTCACAGTGGCTGATATTAAAGTACAGACCCGGGTGAGCGGGAAGAAAAGGTTTTCCGTTGGCATCGATTTGAAGGTTGTGTTCCAGTTCCGGAAGGGAGAAATGAATTCCATATCGTTTGTTCAGTCCATTCAGCAAAAGCTGTCTGCCCAGCAGGTGCTCCTGAGAAGCAACCGCCGGGATGGAATCGGAAACAGGGGAATAATAGGTATAGTATATGAATGGCATAAAGGGTCTCCTTTTTGAAGCATATCAGTATTTTAGCTTTCTCTCTGTGAAGTTGTCAATGTATATATCATCATTGAAAAAACATTTCCTATCATCAAAACTTATTTTATAATTTTTATTTACTTTCTTTTGTTGATGACATATGATATTTTATAAATATGAATGAGAAGAATAAATGACAAAAAGAAATGATGCTTCTGTACACCCGATAAAAAATATGGATATGGTTTCAGAAAGGGATGAAATTGGGTGATAATTGTATTTGAGAAAGAAGCAGCGAAGCATATCAGCAGGATGGACCGGCCTTCAAAAGTATGAATTAAGCAGGCAATAGATAAACTGCCAGCAGGCGATGTGAAAAAATTACAGGGATTTGTTAATGATTATCGTTTACGTGTAGGAGATTTGCGAGTATTGTTTTCCGTGGAAGGTGATACGATTATTATAAAAGATGTTTTGCCGAGAGGACAGGCATATAAAAAAATCTGAGAGGTGATATGATATGAGCAAAGAGGTGCTGAAAGGTTTAATTGATTTAATCGATGACAATGACACGGAAACAATTTTCAGGGTCTTAATTCGGTTTGTATCGGAGGATAAACCTTTGCCCGATGAAATAGAAGCAATTATACGTGCTGATAAAAGTATTGCAGAAAATGGTACCGTATCTTATGAGACTGTAGATTGGGGTTAATAAACACCGGAAAAACAAAAGGAGAGGAAAAACATGCAGAATATTTTGATTGTAGTAGACATGCAGAACGATTTTATTGATGGAGCACTTGGAACAAAAGAAGCGGCAGCGATCGTTCCGGCCGTGGAAAAGAAAATCAGGGAATTTGACGGGACAGTACTTTTTACCAGAGATACCCATGAAACCTGGTACCTTGAAACACAGGAGGGCAGGAGCCTTCCGGTACCGCATTGTATCCGGGATACAGAGGGATGGCAGATTCGAAAAGAACTGGATGCGCTGAGAAAAACAGAGCCTGTCAACAAGGAAACCTTTGGTTCCACGGATCTGGCAGGAGATCTGATTGCCATGAATGAAGAGGAAGAAATCGGAAGTATTACCCTTGTAGGACTTTGCACAGATATCTGTGTGATCTCCAATGCCCTTCTGATTAAGGCATCGCTTCCGGAGGTTCCGATTTATGTGGATGCCTCCTGCTGCGCCGGTGTGACTCCGGAAAGCCACGAAAATGCGCTGAAAGCCATGGAAATGTGCCAGATTCGGATTACAGGACGGAACTGAAGAAATGAAAACAGGTAAATTACTGAAGAGATTTCTGCCCTATTATCGCAAATACATGGGAATCATGCTCCTGGATCTGTTTTGCGCAGCGCTTACGACGGTTTGCGAAATGGTACTTCCGATGATCCTGCGATATATCACGGATATGGGAATGAATCATCTGGCAGAGCTGACTGTAAAAACCATTCTGATGATCGGGGCTGTCTATTTTGCTCTTCGGATCATTGACGGTGTGGCAAGCTTTTATATGGCTTATAATGGACATGTGATGGGAGCGGTCATTGAAACGGATATGCGTGCGGATGCCTTTGCACATCTGCAGAAGTTGTCCGATAATTATTTTAACAATACAAAAGTTGGGCAGATCATGGCACGGATCACCAGCGATCTGTTCGATGTGACAGAATTTGCCCATCATTGTCCGGAAGAATTTTTCATTGCGTTTTTAAAAGCAGTGGTATCCTTTATCATTCTGGCAAGGATCAACCCCCTGCTGACCGTGATCATCTATGTGCTGATTCCTGTTATGGCCATTTCCTGTACCTATTTTAATCTTCAGGTACGAAAGGCCTTTAAAGTGCAGCGAAACCAGATTGGGGAGCTGAATGCCAGGATAGAGGACAGCCTTCTTGGAAATAAAGTCGTGCGTGCCTTTGCAAATGAAGATCTGGAAATGCAGAGATTTCAGAAGGACAATCATGAGTTCCTGAAGATTAAGAGGAAGACTTATCTTTATATGGCTGCATTCCAGGATACGATCCGGATGTTTGACGGCCTGATGTATGTGGTGGTAATCATTGCCGGAGGAATGTTTCTTCTGCGGGGGCTGATCGCACCGGCAGATCTGGTGGCCTATACCATGTATGTGACCACACTTTTGACGACCATTCGGCGGATCATTGAATTTGCAGAGCAGTTTCAGCGCGGCATGACCGGAATTGAACGCTTTATCGAACTGATGGATGCCGAGATCGATATTTTTGATGAAGAGGGAGCACAGCCGCTGGGAGAGGTAAATGGAGAGATCGTGTTTGATCATGTTTCGTTTGAGTATCCGGATGATCATAATCTGGTGCTTTCGGATGTTAATCTTACCATTCATCCCGGAGAAAAGGTGGCTCTTGTGGGGCCGTCCGGCGGAGGAAAAACCACGCTTTGCAATCTGATCCCCCGTTTTTATGAGCCTGTGAAAGGGGCAATTCGGATTGACGGCAGAGATATTCAGTCTGTTACTCTGAAAAGCCTGAGAGAAAACGTGGGGGTGGTACAGCAGGATGTGTACCTGTTTTCGGGGACGGTCTACGATAATATTGTCTATGGAAAACCGGGCGCTTCCCGTGAAGAAGTGATGAAGGCTGCCCAAATGGCAGGGGCCCACGAATTTATCATGAAGCTGAAGGACGGCTACGATACCTATGTGGGAGAGCGCGGCGTGAAGTTATCCGGCGGACAGAAGCAGAGAATCAGCATTGCCAGAGTGTTCCTGAAATCGCCGAAAATCCTGATCCTGGATGAGGCGACTGCAAGTCTGGATAATGAAAGTGAGCTTCTGGTATCGGAATCTCTGGACAAGCTGGCTGCAGGACGAACCACACTGACCATTGCACATCGGCTTACAACTATTCAGGGAGCGGACAGGATTCTGGTATTGTCCGGAAATCAGATCGTGGAAGAAGGAAACCATGAAAGCCTGCTTCGAAAAAAGGGGATCTATTATCAGCTTTATACGTCTGTAAGCAGATAGAAAGAGGAGACGGAAGATGTATCTGGAAAAAGAAGATGTGTCTTTGTATTATGAGGTCAGAGGAACCGGGAAGCCGCTGGTTCTGATCCATGGCGTGATCGTGGATGCAGGCCTTTTTGAAAGGGCGGCTGAACTTCTGGCGAAGCATTTTCAGGTGATTACCTTTGACAGAAGAGGAAATTCCAGAAGCAGGCTCCGGGAAGAAAAATCGTTTTGTATGGATGCTCAGGCAGATGATATCCGGGATCTTCTGGATGCACTTGGAGTGGAGAGTGCCGATTTTGCAGGATGCAGTGCCGGTGCCGTGATCGGGCAGCATTTTCTGCAGAGATATCCGGAAAGAGTGCACCACCTGATTCTGTTCGAGCCAGCCATGCTTGGAATGATGATGGAGGAACCGG
>CAMBYR010000203.1 GCA_945872375.1 uncultured Blautia sp.
CGGAGGCTTTTGTGCCTCCAGAAGATTCGGCGCATAAGGATCATAGGGACAAAGGTATTCTGCAAAAACCGCCGCCAGCAGAAGCGCCGCTGCAAGGATCAGCAGACAGATCAGCTTCCCTTTGATATGATTCTTTTTTATTGTCTGTTCACGAACAGTCATTGTTTTTTCTTTATTCATGCTTCATTACCTCCCAGGCGAACACGTGGATCCAGGTAATGATAGGTAAGATCCGTGATCAGATTCACCACCACATAAATCATCGCCATCCAGACAACATAAGCCTGAATCATGGGATAGTCACGCATATTGATCGCATCCACAGCCAATTTTCCGACGCCGTCCCACATAAAAATATTTTCCACGATCGCTGTTCCTCCAAGGAGGCTTCCAATGGACAGTGCAAGCAGTGTCATAATCGTCAGCATGGAGGATTTCATCACGCTTTTCCAGATAATCACTTTTCCTCTGACACCTCTTGCCTTTGCACCGGTCACGTAATCCTTGTTCAGTTCCTCCAGAACCGTGGCTCTTACCTGTCTGGTATATTTGGAAGCCATGGAAAGAGTCAGTGTCAGCGTCGGAAGAACCAGACTGATCGCCGTATTCTCTGTTGTGACAACAGGCAGCCAGTTCAGCCGGATTGAGAAAACATACATCAGAACAAGCGCCGCCAGAAAATTAGGCATGGAATTTCCAACAAAGCTGAAAAATCGAATCAGATCATCCACCCAACGATTGTGTCTGACAGCAGACAGAATTCCAAGCGGAATCGCAATCAAAACGGTCAGGATCATGGAAGACAGTGTCAGAAGCAGAGTTGCAGGCAGCTTTGATACCAGTGTCTCGAATACATCCTTATGGGACACGTAGCTTTCTCCCATATCACCCCGAAGCATACCGCCAAGCCATCGGACGTACTGCACCAGAAAAGGCTGATCCAGTCCATATTCCGCCTTTGCCTGATCGATGATCTCCTGTGATACTGCTGTCCCGGCGTTTTCATACATATAGGTCACCGCATCTCCGCCAGCCAGCCGCATCATGGCAAAGGACAGGAAGGTAATTCCGATCAGGATGGGAATTAACTGCAATAATCTTTTTATCATATATTTCATCATTTTTTAATCGATTCTCACGGCTTTTTTACTGCAATCAGGAACATGGGCACCGGATTGTAAAATTCATCCTTTTCCGTATAAATACGCGGACTGATGCCAAGATCAATCGAAAACTGTTCCATTTTCATCCTTCCCAGTGTTTCCAGATCCCAGGCCGGGCGGCTGTAGGAACTGATGGGAAGCTGACGTTTGATCTCCTCACATTCCAGCATCATCTCGTCTCCCACCCGGTAATGCGTGTGTGTTTTCGGAAGATCCGATTTATCTGTAAAATCGCTCATACCGTAATTTGCATCAAAATTCAGCAGAATTCCACCCGGTTTCAGTACCCGGAACCACTCCCGGTACGCCTGCTCCACATCCGGCAGGGTCCATGTCAGATTTCGGGAAATCACCACGTCAAAGGTATGATCCTCAAAGGAAAGCAGCTCCGCATCCATCCGAAGAAACGTAGCGTCCACACCTTCCTCTGCAGCCAGAAGCCTGGACTTCTCCACCATTTCCGGCGTCAGGTCCGTACCGGTTACCTGATATCCCTCCTTCGCCAGAAGAATGGTAAAAAATCCTGTTCCGCATCCCACATCCAGAATCTTCGGCGATCCGTTTCCGCTGTCCTGTCCTTTTTCCGGAAGATGCACAGATATTTCCTGAAGCCATCTTTTTGCCATGTGGCTGTGAAGCTCTGCCTTTCTCTGAGCCAGAAAGCTGTCACTGCGTTTTCCCCAGTACTTTACAATTCGTTCCTTGCGTTCATCAAATTCTCTGGCAATTCTTCCGTACGCCACCATAGGACCATTTTCCAGAACCTGCAGCGAAGCGGTCTGATAAAGAAGCACACCATCAAATTCCGCCGTACTGACTTCCAGGAGCCGCCCCTCATAATCATGTACCTCTCCCAGAAATTCTCCCTTCCGAATCATATCCCCGGCCTTCTTTGCCGGATACCAGAGTCCGTTCTGGGAAGCATCCTGGTAGCGGACATCCGTCACCTCCAGGGGATAATAGCTCCGATAGTCTTTCCTGCCGCTGTACACGCCGAGATGACAGAGAATATTCCGCACATCCCGCCGGGTGGAGCGCGCTTCTTCAACACTCCATGCTCCCATTCCTCCGCGCTCTATAAGGATACTGGGAATCCCGGCAGAGGCCGCATAATTATAGGCACCGCCGGAGCCCACATTGGATTTCACCATGTAGGGAACGTCTACCTGTTCTGCCATCTGCCTTGACACAGCTGTCACCTCCGGTGCTGCTTTTCCTGCATAATAGACATAAGGTGTCAGTTCCTCATAGTCATCGCCGCTGTGAAGGTCAATACAGAAATCCGCTGCAGGGAACACTTCCTGTACCATGGCATAAGCCAGCCGTTCCATTTCTGTCCCGTCCGGATCTCCCGGAAAAACACGGTTCAGATTTTTTCCGTCTGTCAGTCCCATACTGCCGTTTCTGTTTTCAAATGCAGGACGATTGACCACTTTTACGATTACAATCGTCCCTTTTACCTTCTCTGTTTTCAGTTTCAGCGAGAGCTCCACAGCAGCCTGTACTCCCACATATTCACCGGCATGAACGCCTGCCATGACCAGCACGGTCTTCCCCTCTTCTTTTCCATGAAGGATGGCCGCAGGAAGCTGAAATTCTCCGCCTCCGAGTTCCAGAAAACCGTTGACCCTCTGTCCCGGCGCTGCATGAAGACCGCAAAGGACAAATTCCTTTCGCTCCTTTTTCCTTCCGGTTACAAGAAAAACAGGGGTGGATCCATTGTTGACGATCTCCTCCTCCGTCCAGACTTCCTTCCACACCTCTGTATCTGCCTGATTATCCGCAAATCCCGCCTGTTTCATGGCATTCAGATCCCACTGTGGACGAACAGCTCTGCTTAACGGCACCTGCCTGGCAATCTCCTCCATTTTCTCATTATCGGTTTCTCCATAATAATCTTCCAGCGACTGCGCTGCGACACGCTTTCGATCCTCCTCGTATGCCTTCCTTTTTTTATCATCAAAAAGATGGCCATACCAGTCTGCATCAAAATTAAAAAGCACACCGCCTGTCTTCAGCACACGATACCATTCGCTGTATGCTTTTTCCGGATCCGGAAGATTCCACGTCACATTTCTCGTTACAATGGCATCAAAGCATCCATCCGGAAATTCCAGCTTCTGCGCATCTCCCCTCTGCCACCTGATCTGATCCGCCAGAGATCCCGCATTTTTCCGGGCCTCCTTCAGCATCTCCTCCGTATAATCCACGGCCGTCACCCGGAATCCTGCTTCCGCCAGCAAAATGGCAAAAAAACCAGGGCCGGTTCCTACATCCAGAATTTCAATCTCTTTCGATTCACGGTCCGGAAAGGCTTCTGCCAAAAGCTCCAGCATTTTTTTCTTCCACAGAAAATGCCTGTCATCTGCCATTTCCTGCTGATTGTACTCCGAATAACCCTGGGCACGTTTTGTCCAGTAATCATATATTTCTTCTTTTAAGCTCATACTCTGCCCTCACTGATCTTCTTATGTTTTCCATTATAAACAAACAGGATTTACCGGACAAGCCCCACAGGGGGATATCTGAACCTGAAAAAAATGAAATTTACTCAAAAAAAGAGACCTTCCAAAAAGGAAAGTCTCTCAGGCTTTACGTTTTTCTTATACAAGACGTCTTACCGACAGAATGGTTCTGTATGCAGCATTGTTGCTGACCTTGATT
>CAMBYR010000204.1 GCA_945872375.1 uncultured Blautia sp.
GCCGGTATATCCTCCGGAGTCAGCGCCAGAAGCTCTCCCTCTCGCATGCCGGTATTACCATGGTTTTTGTACCTGCACTGACGACTTTCGTTATTTCAGACCTTTTGGGAGGAGGAAAGATTCTTCTGATTGGCAACGTCATTGAACAGTCCTTTAAACAGAACAGCAACTGGCATGTGGGCAGTGGTCTGTCTCTGGTACTGATGGTGTTTATCGTGGCAAGTATGGCCCTCGTTGCCAAATATGACAAAGACGGGGAGGGTACGGCATTATGAAAAAATATCTGCAGAAATTATACCTTGCTCTTATACTGATCCTTCTGTACGCACCCATTGTCACGTTAATGGTGTTGTCCTTCAACAATTCCAAAACAAGGGCAAAATGGGGCGGTGTTACTCTGAAATGGTATCAGCGGCTCTTTCAGAATGAGCAGATCATGAGTGCATTTTATACGACTCTGATCATCGCCTTTCTTTCTGCGGCCATCTCTACGGTGATCGGTACAGCGGCTGCCATTGCCATGCAGAGTATGAAACGCAGATGGCGGACGATTTATATGGGACTTGCCAATATTCCCATGATGAATGCCGAGATCGTTATGGGTATCTCTCTGATGCTTCTGTTCATTGCCCTCAGAATGACCCTCGGGTTCTGGACAATCCTGATCGGTCATATTACCTTTAATATATCGTATGTGATTCTGAGTGTTCTTCCGAAGCTGAAGCAGACAAGCCGTCATACCTATGAGGCGGCGCTGGATCTGGGCGCGTCACCTTTGTACGCGTTCTTCAGGGTTGTGTTTCCGGATATCCTTCCGGGTGTTTTATCCGGTTTTATGCTGGCGTTTACCATGTCCCTGGATGATTTTGTGATTACGCATTTTACAAAAGGACCGGGCATCGATACGCTTTCCACCAAGATCTATACAGAGGTTCGAAAGGGAATCAAGCCGGAGGTTTACGCACTCTCCACGATCATGTTTGTGACTGTACTGGTGCTCCTTCTGCTGATCAATCATGCACCGGAGGATAAGGAAGAGGAGAAAACAGCACGGAAGCATGCAAAACGTCCTTCAAAGGTAAAGAAAATCCTGCTGAGAAGAGTTCTTCCGGCAGTTATCTGCGTCGTGTTTGTGGCGGGCGGCATTTACTATTCCACGGAAAGCTCGATGATGAACGGGGAAAAGGTGATTGTCTATAACTGGGGAGAATATATCGATCCGGAAGTTCTGACCATGTTTGAGGAGGAAACGGGAATCGATGTGGTGTATGAGGAATTTGAAACGAATGAGATCCTTTATCCCAAGATCAGCTCCGGCGCCATTGCCTATGACGTGATCTGCCCCAGCGACTACATGATTGAGCGTATGATTGCCAATGACCTGCTGGCGGAAATTAATTTCGACAATATTCCCAATATTCAGTATATCGGAGAAGACTATATGAAACAATCCCGGCAGTTTGATCCGGAAAACAAGTATTCCATTCCCTATTGCTGGGGAACCGTAGGCATTCTGTATAACAAGACTATGGTGGATGAACCTGTGGACAGCTGGAGAATTCTGTGGGATGAAAAATACAGGGATGAGATCCTGATGCAGGATTCCGTCCGGGATGCATTTGCTGTGGCTCTCCGGTATCTGGGGTATTCGCTGAATTCCACGGATCTGGATGAACTGAATGAAGCGATGAATCTTCTGATCAGGCAGAAACCTCTGGTTCAGGCTTACGTGATTGACCAGGTTCGCGATAAGATGATCGGAAATGAAGCTGCCATTGGCGTGATCTATTCCGGTGAGGCAATTTATACACAATGGGAAAATCCTGATCTGGAATATGTGATTCCAAAAGAGGGTACGAATATCTGGATCGATTCCTGGGTAATCCCAAAGAACGCGGAGCATAAGGAAAATGCGGAGAAATTCCTGAATTTCCTCTGCCGTCCGGATATTGCACTGATGAATTTTGAATACATTACCTATTCCACGCCCAATGTGGCCGCTCAGGAAATGATCGAAGATGAATCGATCCGCAACAGTGAAATTGCATTCCCGGATCTGGATAAGCTTCCGGAGATGGAAACCTTCCGTTATCTGGGAACCGAGGCCGACAAAATTTACGGCGAACTCTGGAATAAGGTAAAATCAAGCTGATATGTGCCGGGGATCAGATCCCCGGCATTACTGTTTACCGATAATTTTTTTATATTAAATCCTAAAAAACCTATTGACATAGTAGGTATATAGTGTTAATATGGATACAACACAGGAGATCGTGCTGAGACAGAATCAGCAAAAATAATAAGAAAGAAGGAAAATAAAATGGCAAACTATTATAAAGGAACATTGGGACTGATTGGAAATACACCGCTGGTGGAAGTAACAAATATTGAGAAAGATCTTGGACTGGAAGCGACTATTCTTGTAAAACTGGAATATTTTAATCCTGCAGGAAGTGTAAAGGACAGAATTGCAAAAGCGATGATCGAAGATGCAGAAGAAAAGGGACTGTTAAAGGAAGGTTCTGTAATCATTGAGCCCACATCCGGAAATACCGGTATCGGCCTTGCATCTATTGCAGCGGCAAAGGGTTATCGGATCATCCTTACCATGCCGGAAACCATGAGTGTGGAAAGAAGAAACATTCTGAAAGCATATGGCGCAGAACTCGTACTGACAGATGGTTCCAAAGGAATGAAAGGTGCCATCGCAAAAGCGGATGAACTTGCAAATGAAATTCCAAACAGCTTTATTCCGGGACAGTTTGTGAATCCGGCAAATCCTGCCATTCATAAAGCAACAACCGGTCCGGAGATCTGGAAGGACACCGATGGAAAAGTGGATATTTTTATTGCCGGTGTTGGCACAGGCGGTACAGTAACCGGTACAGGAGAATATCTGAAAGAACAGAATCCGGAAGTGAAAGTGGTTGCACTGGAACCTGCAGGTTCACCGGTATTATCGGAAGGAAAGGCCGGAGCTCATAAGATTCAGGGAATTGGTGCAGGATTCGTTCCGGAAGTGCTGAATACCAAAGTATACGATGAAGTGTTTAAGGCAGAAAATGAGGAGGCATTTGCGGCCGCTAAACTGCTTGCAAAGAAGGAGGGAATCCTGGTCGGTATCTCTTCCGGAGCTGCTCTGCATGCTGCCATTCAATATGCAAAGAAACCGGAGAATAAGGGAAAAGTGATTGTTGCACTTTTACCGGATACAGGAGATCGGTACTATTCCACTCCTCTGTTCACAGAGTAAAAGGACTGAGGATATGAATTTTTCGAAACGCAGCAGATACGGTATCAGAGCACTGATTGATTTGGCGCAGAATACGGAGTATAACTGTGTGCAGCTTAATGAGATTGCTGATCGAAACGGAATTTCTGTGAAATATCTGGAGCAGATCTTTGCAGCTCTCAGAAAGGCGGGGATTCTCAGAAGTGTCAAGGGTCCGCAGGGGGGATATCTTCTTGCGAAAGCGCCGGATCATCTGTGGATTTCCGAGGTGGTTCTTGCTCTTGATGGGGATTACTGCCTGGAAAAGGAGGAAGCCAGAGACGGAAACCGGGGAGAGGCAGAAGCGCAGGTTGTTCAGAGCGAGATTATAGAACCGATCAATCGCTATATAGATGAGTTCCTGAATTCTCTGACGCTGAAAAAGCTGGTAGAGTGCGCAGAGCAGTATAAAGATGCTGCGAATGATATGTATTACATTTGATTTTAAATTTGCCTGGCTGTCGATAAAACGGCCAGGCGCTTTTCTTTCCTGTCCCGGGATTTCCATGCATAAATGCATGGAAACACCTCGCGGGATATTGCCTGTGAAC
>CAMBYR010000205.1 GCA_945872375.1 uncultured Blautia sp.
TCTGTTTTCGATTATATATTGTAGTTGCAAAAACAGTTTTTGCAAGATGGCTTTCTCTTAATGCAGCCGCTGCTGCTTCCAGTTTCTCCGCGTCATCAAAAATTCCGAAAACAGTGGGGCCGCTTCCGCTCATCATGGCCTTCAGCGCTCCATTTGCTTCCATAAAATCTTTGATTTCCTGAATGACAGGATATTTTCCAATGATTCCCGGTTCAAAAACATTGCCCATTTTGGATACCATGGAAGATAAATCGCCATTCGAAATATCCTGAATCATTCCGTCAATATCCGGATGATGAGAAATTTCCTGAAGCTTCAGTGTCTCATACGCCATTTTTGTGGAGACTGTCACAGCAGGTTTTCCGATCAGCACATAGCATTCCGGCATCTGGGGAATCCAGGTGAGCTTTTCCCCGATTCCTTCTGCCAGAGCCGTTCCCCGCATAATGCAGTAGGGAACATCTGCCCCTACCTTTACGGCACGTTCCATCAGCTGTTTTTCTGTAAGCCCCAGGCGAAAAAGGCGGTTGACTCCCACAAAAGCTGCCGCCGCATCCGAACTTCCTCCTGCCATTCCCGCAGCAACCGGAATGGATTTGTCCAGCTTCATAGTCAGCCCTTCTTCAATTTGAAATTCATCCATCAGAAGCTTTGCTGCCTTGTACACCAGATTTCTCTCATCAGTGGGAATGTAAGGAAGATTTGTTGTCAGAGAAATTCCCGGTGTTTTTTTTCGATGAATTTCCAGAAGATCATACATCTGTATCGTCTGCATGATCATTCGTACCTCATGATAACCATCTTCTCTTTTTCGCAGAATATCCAGTCCGAGATTGATTTTTGCGAGCGCACGTAATTTCATAATGTCCTCCGGTTTCTCCGTATGTTACAGGCATGACCTGTTATTGTATTTGTTTTTCTCAAATTTGTACTTTGTATACAGAATTTATATATTTTATTGTATCTGATTTTTTCCGGAATTTCAACAGCCTTACAAAATTTTAAGAAAGAACCTCCCCTGCTCTTTTTTATACTTCCACCTTTTTTACCAGCAAAAGAGGCTGGCCTGCTTCGATCTCGTCACTTTCCAGTTCGTTCATTTCCTGTATCTCCTCCATGGTAGTATAAAATCTTTTGGCAATATTCCAGAGCGTATCCTCCGGTTTCACCATGTAAACGATAAAGCCGGGCATGTTCCTGATCTTCTCCATATCCAGCGGTTTTTCTTCTATACGATCGATGATCATCATGTTTTCCTGACGAATGACCAGCACATTCAGGCTCACTGCTGCACGGGCCTCTATCTCATTGCTGTCCGCCATGGTCACAGAAAGCTGTTCCAGATCTGTTTTCAGATAAAATATGCTGGCTTCCGTAATGCCTCTCGCTTCAATGACATGGGAAAACGGAATCATGGCTTCCATGGAATAAAACGGCATATCATCATTTCCCATACTGTAAAGAATCTTCATATGAACAATTCCTTCTGCCTGAATGCCGTCTTCCACGATCCGCGTTTTATCCACCTTTACCCTGCCCTGACTGTGGCAGATCTGCAGGATTTTTCCCTGATTCTCCTTTACCGGGATCCTGTCGGAAAGCCTGCATTTGGAAAAGTTGCGGATCAGGAGACTTTCCAGTATTTCCTGCCTGCCCTGAGGAATCAGCTCCTTCTCCGGACTGTATACGTCCGTAATGATTTCATGCTCCTCCTCCCGGTAGAGCTTCATATCCAGCTCCAGCACCACGTCTGCAAGAAATACCCGTTCTTCCCCGTCTGCATCGGGCTTTATCTCAATTCCCTGATTTACCACAGAGGTATCGATATTCGGTATCATTTCTCCGGTGCATCCGCTGCATTCCACCTCGCCGTTAAATGGAATGGCATATTCCATCCACTGAAGAGGATTCCCTTCATCATCACCCTCATAAAGGACAAACACGGCCAGTTCCCCCCTGGCCTTTACCTTCTGCTCCTCAGGCCGCAGGTCCAGTCCCCTCACTTCCATGTGATACCAGAGAAGTTCTGCAATATTGGGTTTATTGGAAGCCAGCGAAATCTCTTCCTTCACGCGAAGGGTATCCTTCTTATGTATGGCAAGACTCAAAATCTGTACGTTCTTTTTCTGCAGGGCCGCCTCTTCATCCACTCCCGCCGGAAGCCGGATTCCCGCCAGTTCGTCTACTGCTGCGTAAAAGGTAACGATTGCCTTGATATTCATTTTTCTGGAATGGATCAGATGAACACTCAAATCCTCGATCTCCCACCGGAGACAGATTTTATCACCGCTTACGATTCCATCCAGGTTCAGCGTTTCATCCAGAGGGAGCTTAGCGGACAGACTGCAGATTTTATGTTCTTCATCTCCCACATACAAAAGATCCACCTGCAGTGCGCCCTTTAAAAAAGCCCTGCCGTCACTCAGCCGGACTTCCTCCATATGGACATCTCCCTTGTTCTGGATCATCCGTCCTATGTCCGGCTTTGCATCCGGAACATTGTAATCCGCGTCAAAGGTCACCTGGCTGGTGGCTCTGCTTTTCACTCTGAGCATCTGAATATCTTCTCTTTTTAATTCCATAAATCTCTCCTTCTGACATGGTTTACAGGTTTATTCAAAAATCACCGGTTTTTCCCGATACTCCAATCTCACCACAATACAGGGATATGACGGTTCCCCCTCCAGTGAATCGTCCGGGGGACCCAAAAGCCTTGTCTGAAAAAAGAGTCCATTGGAGGATTCCGACAGCTCTTCCACGCGAATGCTGTATCCCCCGCTCATCTGCCGGCCGTATCCCCTGATCAGATACAATTCTTCTCCGATCTGAAAGCTCATCTGAAATTCCCTTTCCTTTTTTTCTTCAATGAGATTCTGCACTTCCTTCGGAATTTCCTGCTGATTCAGCACCGAATAGTCCACTGGTTTTCGCTCCTCATCCTCTATACGGATCATTCGGCAGCCGCAGAACATCAGAAGAAAGGATATGACCAGACACACAACAGCCACTGCTTTTTTCATACTGTCACCCTGACCGGTTCCTTGATATTTATTCTATGTTACTGTAAAAAGATTTATTGCAAGTATTTTAAAAATTCCGTATAATAATATCCAGTATATACCATACGGAGGAAATGATTTATGATTAGGTTTATTCTGGTCTGTATTGTCGTGATCGGTTATCTCGTTCTCAGCATTCCGCTGCTTTTTATCGAAGGGATTATCGGCAAATTTGCCCCGCTGAAAAGGGACTTCAGTTCTCTCAGAATCATCCAGGCAGTCTTTCGGTTTATTCTTCGGATCACCGGCTGCAGCATCACGGTAATCGGTGAAGAAAATGTTCCCAAAGACACTCCTGTGCTCTACATCGGAAACCACAGAAGCTACTTTGACATTCTTCTGACCTACAGCCGCTGTCCCATCCGTACCGGCTATATTGCCAAAAAGGAGATGGAACGTTATCCGCTTTTGTCCAACTGGATGAAAACGCTGCACTGCCTGTTCCTGGACAGAGAAGATCTCAAGCAGGGACTTCAGACCATTCTTGCTGCCGTAGAAAAAGTAAAATCGGGAATCTCCATCTGTATTTTCCCGGAAGGCACCAGAAACCGGAATGAAAGCGAACTGGACATGCTTCCCTTCCATGAAGGAAGCTTTAAAATTGCCACAAGAGCCAAATGTCCCATCATTCCCATCGCCATGAATAATACGGCAGAGATTTTTGAAGCACATACACCAAGAGTAAAGCCCTGTCACGTTGTGATCGAATACGGAAAACCCATTTATCCCGATGAACTGGATAAAGAGGATAA
>CAMBYR010000206.1 GCA_945872375.1 uncultured Blautia sp.
ACAGCCATGATTGGTGACCCATCCGGACGTACCGATATGCGTCAGATGATGACAAAGGAAACCATTCAGCACAATATTGACTGCTTTAAGAAACAGATGGAACATTTTATCGATTTTTCCGATGGCAAGGCTCTGATGGTCAATAATGCAGACTGGCTGATGAATCTGAATTATGTGGAATTATTAAGAGAAGTGGGTGCTCATTTTTCTGTAAACCGTATGCTGACGGCAGAGTGCTACAAGCAGCGTATGGAGCGCGGCTTAAGCTTCCTTGAGTTCAACTACATGATCATGCAGAGCTACGATTTCTATATGCTGTACCAGAAATACGGCTGTAATATGCAGTTTGGCGGAGATGACCAGTGGAGCAACATGCTGGGCGGCACCGAGCTGATCCGCCGGAAGCTGGGCAAGGATGCTTACGCCATGACCATCACACTTCTTCTGAATTCCGAAGGCAAGAAGATGGGCAAGACCCAGTCCGGTGCTGTATGGCTGGATCCGAATAAGACTTCTCCATTTGATTTCTACCAGTACTGGAGAAATGTGGGCGATGCCGATGTCATCAAATGTATGAAGCTTCTGACCTTCCTTCCTCTGGAGGAAATCCAGAAGATGGAAGCCTGGGAAGGAAGCCAGTTAAATAAGGCAAAGGAAATCCTTGCATATGAGCTTACCAATCTGGTACACGGAGAGGAAGAAGCAAAGAAGGCACAGGACTCCGCAAGAGCACTGTTTGCCGGCGGTTCCAATATGGAAAACATGCCGTCTACAGAGCTTGCCGATGAAGACTTTACCGATGGTTCCATCGATCTGATCTCTCTGCTTGTAAAGGCAGAGCTGGTACCTACCCGTTCTGAGGGACGCCGTGCCATTGAGCAGGGAGGCGTGACTCTCGGAAACGACAAGATTACCGATATCCGTTATACAGTGGCAAAAGAGGCGCTCACAGGAGACGGACTGGTTCTGAAACGAGGCAAAAAGAAATTTAACAGAGTTTATGTGAAGTAAAAAGAACCCTATCAGGAGGAAAATGAAATGAAAAAATATGGAGTAAATGAGCTTCGCCGGATGTTCCTGGATTTCATGGAAAGCAAGGGACATCTGATCATGAAGAGCTTTCCCCTTGTTCCCCAGGGAGACAAGAGCGTTCTTCTGATCAATGCAGGTATGACACCGTTAAAGCCTTATTTTACAGGTGCGGAGATTCCTCCCAGAAAACGTGTCTCCACCTGCCAGAAATGTATCCGTACCGGCGATATTGAAAACGTTGGAAAAACAGCACGTCACGGTACCTTCTTTGAGATGCTGGGAAACTTCTCCTTCGGAGATTATTTTAAGAAAGAAGCACTGGAATGGTCCTGGGAGTTCCTGACAAAAGTAGTAGGACTGGATCCGGATAGACTGTATCCGTCTGTTTACCTGGATGACGATCAGGCATTCGAGATCTGGAACAAAGATATCGGTATTCCGGCAGAGCGTATTTTCCGTTTTGGAAAAGAGGACAACTTCTGGGAACATGGCGCAGGTCCCTGCGGCCCCTGTTCTGAAATTTACTATGACCGCGGAGAAAAATACGGCTGCGGAAAACCCGGCTGTACAGTAGGCTGTGACTGTGACCGTTATATGGAAGTATGGAACGACGTATTTACCCAGTTTGAAAATGATGGAAACGGCAATTATACAGAACTTGTTCAGAAGAACATCGATACCGGTATGGGCCTGGAGCGTCTGGCCGTGGTAGTACAGGACGTGGATTCGATCTTTGATGTAGATACCATCTGTTCACTCCGCAACCTGGTATGCGAGCTTGCCGGCAAAGAATACGGAAAAACCTATCAGGATGATGTTTCCATCCGTCTGATCACAGACCATATCCGTTCCGCTACATTTATGATCTCCGACGGTATTATGCCCACCAATGAAGGCCGGGGTTATGTACTTCGCCGTCTGATCCGCCGTGCGGCAAGACACGGACGTCTGCTGGGAATTGATGGATTATTCCTTGCCACACTCAGTGCAGAGGTGATCCGTGGCTCCAGGGACGGTTATCCGGAGCTGGAGGAAAAGAAGGATTTTATCTTCAAGGTGATTTCCAACGAAGAAACGCAGTTTAACAAAACCATCGACCAGGGTCTGAAAATCCTGGCAGATATGGAAGATGCCATGAAAGCAGCAGGAGAAAAGACGCTTTCCGGCGAAAATGTGTTCAAGCTTTACGATACCTATGGATTCCCGGTAGATCTTACCAGCGAGATCCTGGAAGAAAAGGGATACGGAATTGACGAGGAAGGCTTCCATAAAGCCATGGAAGAGCAGCGTCAGAAGGCACGTGAAGCCCGTGAAGTAACAAACTATATGGGAGCAGATGCTACCGTTTACGATGAAATCGATGTAAATATCACCACTGAATTTGTGGGCTATGAATGCCTGTCCTGTGATTCTGCCGTTACCGTTCTGACAACGGAAACGGAGATCGTTTCTTCTCTGATGGAAGGCCAGAAGGGTACGGTATTTACCGAAAAGACTCCGTTCTATGCAACCATGGGCGGTCAGGAAGGTGATATCGGTGTGATCGAGACTGCCAACGGAAAATTTGTGGTAGAGGATACGATCAAGCTTCGCGGCGGCAAATTCGGTCATGTGGGCCATATGGAATCCGGCATGATCTCCCAGGGAGAAACTGTTTCCCTGAAGGTTTGCGCAGCAGCACGTAAGGATACGGAAAAGAACCACAGTGCGACGCATCTTCTTCAGAAAGCTCTGAAGCTGGTTCTGGGCTCTCACGTTGAACAGAAGGGTTCTCTGGTTACTCCGGACAGACTTCGTTTTGACTTTGCTCATTTCCAGGCAATGACACCGGAAGAACTGGCAAAAGTAGAAGAGATTGTAAATCAGCAGATCCAGGAAGGTCTGGAAGTGCGCACCGATATCATGAGCATCGATGATGCAAAGAAAACAGGGGCAATGGCTCTGTTTGGTGAGAAATACTCTGAAAAGGTACGTGTGGTTTCCATGGGCGAGTTCTCCAAGGAACTCTGCGGTGGTACACATGTGGAGAATACCGGCTCCATTATGCTCTTTAAGATCGTTTCCGAGGCAGGTATCGCTGCCGGTGTACGTCGAATTGAAGCACTTACCGGAAATGGTGTTCTGGAATATTATAAAAAACAGGAAGAATCTCTTCATGCGGCAGCAAAAGCACTGAAGGCAAATCCGGCAGAGATCCTGGACAAGATCGCTCACCTTCAGGGCGAAGTAAAGACTCTGCAGAGTGAAAATGAATCCCTGAAGAGCAAGCTTGCACAGGGTGCACTGGGTGACGTTATGAATCAGGTTGTGGAAGTAAAAGGCGTGAAACTCCTGGCTGCAAAGGTGGAAGGTGTAGACATGAACGGACTTCGTGACCTGGGCGACCAGCTGAAGGAAAAGCTGGGTGAAGGCGTTGTTGTCCTTGCTGCTGTAAACGAAGGAAAAGTAAACCTTCTGGCTATGGCTACCGATGCGGCACAGAAAGCAGGAGCACATGCCGGAAATCTGATCAAGGCAGTTGCTGCCATCGTAGGCGGAGGCGGCGGCGGACGTCCGAACATGGCTCAGGCAGGCGGAAAGAAACCGGAAAAAGCGCAGGAAGCAGTAGATGCTGTGGCTGGTATCCTGGAAGGCCAGATCAAATAACATGGATTTGTTTGTTTCGTCAAAAAAATTCTAAAAAAAACCAAAAGTTGTTGACGAAAGCGTATTCTATGATATATAATAACAGATGTGCAAGAAAAATACCCAGACAGTTGTATTTT
>CAMBYR010000207.1 GCA_945872375.1 uncultured Blautia sp.
AAGCTGCTGTCCCAGTCTTGTCGAAAGAGCCCCCAGCGTCACCCCCTGATAAAGCTTCACATTATTTCCGATTTCCGTTGTTTCACCGATGACAACGCCGGTACCATGGTCAATAAAGAAATATTCCCCGATTACTGCCCCTGGGTTGATATCAATTCCTGTACGCTCGTGAGCATATTCCGACATGATCCTCGGAATATGAGGAACTTTTTCCATATAAAGGATATGCGCCAGACGATAGACATAAATAGCCATCATCCCTGGATAACATACGATAATTTCCTCTTTTCCCTTCGCCGCAGGATCTCCGTCAAAACCGGCCTGAACATCTTTCAGCAGCATAGCCTGGACAGAAGGAAGCTGTTCAAAAAAACCTGCGCAAACCTCTTCTGCATGACCGCAGATTTCCTCTTTGTCACCATCGGGATCTTCATACAGGAAGGCAATTTCAATCTGTTCCTTCAGACGATCATAAAGGCTGTTCAGCCTGGAGCCCACATAATATTCCGGAAACATCCGTGCACTGGAATCCACGCCAAAATATCCCGGAAAAATCACACTCCGCAATTCCTTCACCACATCGATCACCACAAAACGATCCGGCAGATTCCTTCCGTTTTTAGGCATGAACAACTCTTCTGTGCGATAATGCTCTGTCAGATTCTCCACAGCCTTCAAAAGTGCTGTTTTTTTATCTTTCATACTTCTCTCCTCTTCTACTGAAAACTCATTACTTTATCATATTACAGTATTCTTTTTTCGTCAACCAAAAAAAAGAATTGACCTTTTCCCATAGAGAAGATATAATGTAGTTTGTTGAGAAACATTTCGGCAAAACAAATATGGAGATGTACCCAAGTGGCTGAAGGGTCCGCACTCGAAATGCGGTAGGTCGGGCAACCGGCGCGCGAGTTCAAATCTCGCCATCTCCGTTTATTTTCAGGTATTGCTTTTTCTTGACAAACCAATGAATTGCATGTATAATTGCAATAGTTGGTACACAAAGGGGATTGGTCAAATGGTATGATAGGGGTCTCCAAAACCTTTGGTGGGAGTTCGATTCTCTCATCCCCTGCTAAATGAGCATCGCAAATGCGGTGCTCTTTTTTTGTCAGAACAGAGTTCCACTCTGATCCTGATCTTCAGGCCTTTGGCGAAGCAAGTATACTTTCACTTTTCTCTGAACGGTCTCCTACGGCCGTAAGCACAATCCTGTCGGCATGAAGCAGTTCCGCTTCTGCCTCCTGATGGGTAGAAAAAATCATCGTACGTCCCTTTCTATATTTCTGAATAAATTCCATTACCTGTTCCCTGGTCTTTTCATCCAGACCGGTAAACGGTTCATCCATAATGATCAGATCGGATTCTGCCAGCATAGCTCTGGCAATAGCAGCGCGGCGCTTCATACCGCCGCTGTATTCTGAGACTTTTTTCCCCAACGCTTCCTCCGGAAGAATCTGGGTCAGAATCTGATTCAGAGCCTTCTTTTCATCCGGTATACGCTGTACAGCCATAATATTTTCTGCTGCTGTCAGAAATTCCATCAGTCTGTTTTCCTGAAAAACCGCCGAGATCTTTTTTCCGATAAAGTCTTCCACGCTGCCCTCATCAGCTTTCAGGATCCCCATCATAATGTGAAACATCGTTGTCTTCCCACAGCCTGAAGATCCCATCACAGCCGTTATCCTTCCATCCCGAAATTCCAGTGTCAGATGTTCCAGCACAGGAGTATCACCAAAATATTTTGTCAGATTCTCGATTTTCATTTTTTCCCTTCTCCCGCAAAGCATTTTCCGCCTGATGCTTTCAGCAGTTTCAGAAATATTTTTTCAAACAACAGGCTTAGCACAATAATGACAAGGGTCCAGGCAAAAAGGCTTTCCGTATCAAGATAGATCTTTGCCATGTATAACCTCTCTCCGATCGAATGTGCCGGAACACCGATAATTTCCGCAGCTACGCCGGATTTCCAGCTCATTCCAAGCGCCACCTTACATCCTCCTGTCAGATAGGGGAGAAATGCCGGCCTGTATATGTAAAGGAACCTGCGCCAGGAGGTCATCTGAAAAACATCTGCCATTTCCAGCATCTGCTGATCCACCTGTTCCAGGCCCTGCCCCATATTCACATAAATCAATGGGAATGCCATAAGAAATACAATATAAACGGAAAGTTTCTCTGATCCGGACAAAATCAGCAGCAATACTACAAAAGAGGCCACAGGGACAGATTTTGCAAGCTGTATCAGGGGCTCCAGAAGTATTTTCAGCCAATCCATCCGAAAAGCTGCCGCTGCTGCTGCCATCCCCAGGATAAAGGCCAGCAGAAACCCTCCCATAATCTTTCCAATTGAGTTCAGAACAGAAAGCCAGAATTCCTGCCCCTGTATCTGTTCTGCCAGTGAACGGATCATGGCTGCCGGTCCCACAAATACGATGGAATCCTTCATGACAACAGCCGCTGCCTGCCACAAAACAAGCCAGAAAAAAATGGCTGCGGCTTTTTTCCATAACGATGTATTTTTCATATTTTTCTCCTGTTTATCGCTGCTGAAGCTGAAATTCCAATGCTTTTTTCTTTGAAAAAAGGGAGATGACTTGTCGTCTCTCCCCTTTTTTATTAGTCTTCGTCAGCTTCTATATAGTAGAAGTCATTTTCCGGAAGTGCGCCTCCTACAGACTCCGGATTCTGTTCAAAAAGGACTTCCAGATAACCGCTCAGAGCTGTCTGCATCTGTTCTCCCTCAATATATCGAAGATTACATTTTGGAAGGGCTGCCTGTGCGATCGGAGCCTTTTCTACAATTCCTGTTTCTGCTACCAGAGCTGCTGCATCTTCCGTATGCTCATTGGCAAATTCAATCGAATCCTCATGCTCATCCATGAATTCCTCAATTATTTCCGGATTTGCCTCAATATAATCTTTTTTTGCAATGGTAACACCTGTCACAAGAGTCCCCTTGCCGGCAGCATCCCATGCTTCATTTAAATCAAAGGCTTCTTTCAGACTTTCATTCTGCTTGCACGCAACGGTAGCAAAAGGCTGCGGCAGGATTCCGATTGCAGATGGATCATTGGCAAGTGTTGCAACCACCTCTGCAGCTTCGGATTTATATTCTACCGTTACATCTTCTTCCGTAAGACCATTTTCTGCAAGGAGATAATTGATCACGTATTCCGGTGTCTGACCTTTACCGGTGGAGTAAACCGTTTTTCCCTTCAGATCTGCAATACCGCTTACAGATTCATCAGCTGTTACCGCATAAAGAACACCAAGCGTATTGATATCCAGCACCTGGACATTTCCTTTCGTTTTCTGATACAGAATGGATGCCATATTAGCCGGAACAAGGACAATATCGTAATCACCGCCCACAAAACCTGCAGTCAGTTCATCGGCTGCCGTTACCATTTCAAAAGAAAACTGCTCATCATCTGAATCTGTCTCGTTTTTTGCCTCGTCCATAAAATGTACAAGTCCCATGGAGGTCGGACCTTTCAGTGATCCGACACGAGCAGCGTTCTCCGATGCAGCGTATACAGCGGTTCCGCCAAGCATTGTAAGAGTGAGTGCTGCAGCCAAAGCACATATTGTTTTTCTTTTCATTTGAATTCTCCCTTCTGTCATATTCCTGTAAAGAGACTGTATTTTCTGCAGCCCTTTATGATGTTTTTGCCCGTAACTGTGAAATCTCTGACAGTTACGTTTTTGTTATCTTAAATCTTACCACTAATCCAGATCCTTGTATACCGTTTTTTATTTCCAAATTAAATTTTC
>CAMBYR010000208.1 GCA_945872375.1 uncultured Blautia sp.
AGCTGGAAGCAATGGAAAGCGATGATTTTGCCGACGATCAGATGACCTCCGCAGAGCCGGAGGAGTAAACACAGCGTTGCTGTTCACAGTTAATATCCCGCGAGGTGTTTCCATGCATTATACTGCGTTTACAAGCTTTTTACCCTCCAGAAAGGCCTGGGCATTTTCGAGAGTCGTTTTTGCGATGCTGTCCAGTGCTTCTTTTGTGAAAAATCCCTGATGTGAAGTCATGGTCACATTGGGAAAGGAGAGCAGGCGCTGAATGGTGGAGGTTTGCAGGATCTGTTCGGACATATCCTCGTAGACGTAAGCAGATTCTTCTTCATAGACGTCAAGTCCCACAGCAAAAAATTTATGATCCCGAATACCTGCGATCAGATCTTCCGTGCGGATCAGGCCGCCTCGGGAGGTGTTTACCAGAATTACGCCGTCTTTCATTTTTGCTATGCTTTCTGCACAGATCAGATGACGTGTTTCGGGGGTCAGAGGGCAGTGCAGGCTGATAAGATCACTTTGCTTCAGAAGCTCGTCCAGCGACACATAGGTGAGGAGATCGGAATCCTTTTGTGGAAACAGGTCATAGGCAAGGACTTTCATGCCAAAGCCGCGGCAGATCCGGGCCATGGCAAGACCGATTTTTCCCGTACCTACGATTCCTGCGGTTTTGCCGCAGAGATTTACGCCCATCAGTCCATTAAGGGCAAAGTTATTTTCCCTGCATTTGATGTAGGCCTTGTGGGTATGACGATTGGCAGTTAAGGCAAGTGCCATGGCATGTTCTGCAACAGCTTCGGGAGAATATCCGGGCACACGGAGCACGGAGATGCCCATTTCCCCGGCAGCTTTCAGATCCACATTATTATAGCCCGCACAGCGCATGAGAATCAGCTTTATGCCGAGATGCCCAAGCTTTCGGATCACTTCTCTGTTTAATACTGCATTGACAAAAGCGCAGATTCCATCGTAGCCTTTCGCAAGGGCTGCCGTTTCCGGGCCAATATTTGCTTCTATAAAAGTTATGGAGATATCGGGATACAGGGGCTTTTGTTTCTGAAAAAAATGTTCATCATAGTTTTTGGTACCATAAAATAAGATTTTCATTATCTGTAGTCTCCTTTTCTTGTGAAATACCGGGATGTAGATTAGGATGTCTGAAAAGACAGAAAAATATGTATAAAAAAAGTTCTGCCGGGCTGAATTTTCGATCAGTCTGACAGAACTTTTTTTCATTTATTTTTCCCCGAGGGAATAAAGGTCTGAATAAAATGCGGGATAAGAGATATTCACACATTCGGCGCCCCGGATATCCATGATTCCCTCGCAGAGGGTTCCGGCAACGGCAAAGGACATGGCCACCCGATGATCCAGACAGGAATCAATCACAGCACCATGAAGCGGTTTGCCTCCGTGAATGATCATTCCGTCGTCGGTTGGCTGAACATCCGCGCCCATACGTCTGAGCCCTTCTGTCATCACGGCAATCCTGTCGGATTCCTTTACCTTCAGCTCTGCTGCATCACGGATGACGGTGGTGCCTTCTGCAAAGGCTGCCATTACTGCAATCATGGGAAGCTCGTCAATCAGCGCGGGAATGATCTCCCCGCCTACGGTGGTGCCGTGAAGCCGGCTGGTACGCACCAGAATATCTGCCGTAGGTTCGCCCTCCCTCGATACATTCAGAAGGGTAAGATCGGCGCCCATATCCCTGCAGACACGGAGAATTCCGTCTCGCGTAGGATTGATGCCAACGTTTTTCAGAAGAATTTCACTGCCGGGAGTCAGAAGACCTGCGGCAAGAAAATATGCGGCAGAGGAAATATCACCGGGCACCCGGATCTCTCTGCCTTCCAGTACGGGTTCCGGCTCGATGGAAGCAGTGGTGCCCTGAGAAGATACATTTGCGCCAAAGTGATTCAGCATGATTTCCGTATGATTTCTGGAAAGCACAGGCTCTGTCACGCTGGTGACGCCGTCGGCATACATCCCGGCCAGAAGTACGCAGGATTTTACCTGAGCAGATGCAACAGGAGAATTATAATGAACTGCATGAAGGGGATGACCGCTGATCTTAAGAGGAGCACAGCCATTATCCCGGATGCTGACAATATCGGCGCCCATGGACTGAAGAGGCATCATGATCCGCTTCATGGGCCGTGTCTGGATGGAAGCGTCGCCGTTCAGTTCGGAAACGAAGTTCTGCCCTGCAAGGATTCCGGAGATCAGACGGGTGGTGGTCCCGCTGTTTCCCACGTCCAGAATGCCTTCCGGCGCACAGAGACCGTGAAGGCCCTTTCCATGTACCAGGATCTCGTCCTCCTGCTCTGTAATGTCGATGCCCATTTTCCGGAAACAGGAGATGGTGGAAAGGCAGTCAGCTCCCTTTAAAAAATGGGTGATCTTTGTGGTTCCCTCTGCCAGAGAGCCGAACATGACGGCTCTGTGAGAAATGGATTTATCCCCGGGAACCGCAATCTCGCCCCGAAGAGATGTCTGTTTTCTGATTTCCATATGATGTACCTACCGTTCGTATACAATATAATTTCGTTTTTTCAAAAGAGCAATGGCGCGCTGCAGGGCGTCTTCCTCATAGAATTCGATTTTCAGAACACCCTGTTCAAACTCTCGGTTGTGGATAATGCCGATGTTTTTAATATTAATATTATCCATAGCAAGAATTGTGGCAATCGTGGCAATTCCGCCGGCTTCATCGGCGATGTCCAGATATACCATATGTGTTTTGGAAATGGGTCCGCTCTGGGATGCATCGATGGAATCCCGGTAATCCCGGGAGCTTGCGAACATCTGATAAAGATTGTCCGCCTCGGCGTTGTCCACAGAACAGCGGATCTGAATCAGCATTCGAATGTATTCATCCAGTATACTGGAAATATTTTCCCTGTTTTCCAGGCAGATCTGCTGCCACATTACAGGAGAAGAGGAGGCGATACGGGTAATATCCCGAAATCCGCCTGCGGCGATGGTTTTCATATATTCCTGTTCATTGTCCAGGGCATTGACAAGATTGACGAGCGCTGACGCAATGATATGAGGAAGGTGGCTGACACCGGCTGTGATATAGTCATGCTCCTGGGCAGTCAGCACCATGGGAATGGCTCCGATGGAAGAGATCAGTTCTGTGAATTCCGTCAGTGCTTCCAGCCCTACTTCACCGCCCGGTGTAATGATATAGTAAGCATTTTCCACAAGACGGTCACTGGAGCTTGCAAAACCGGAACGTTCCGATCCGGCCATGGGGTGACCGCCGATAAAGCATTTCTCCATGCCAAGCTCTCTGACCTTCTGGTGGATGATGCCTTTCACACTGCCCACGTCTGTGATGATGCACTGCCCGGAAATCACATCCTTCAGGTATTCCAGATATTTCAGGTTGTATTCAACAGGAGCACATAAAAAAATATAATCGCAGGTACTGTATCTCTCATCATTTTCTTCACAGACCGCGTCAATGGTGTTGCTGCTCAGTGCTGCAGCCAGAGTTTCCTTATGTCTGGCGTAGGCCAGCAGATGGTAGTCCGGGTGAACTTTTCGAATTGCCTTGGCTATGGAACCGCCGATCAGTCCAAGACCGATAAATGCTATGGTTTTCATGTTGAGTATATGTCCTTTCCAGTTCCGAATCAGTAACGAAAAAATCGTCTGCTTTCTATTATTATAGTCAAATTCGAAATATATTGTAAGAGAATCGGCGAAAAAAGTCAATTACCAGTGAAATTTACAGGCTGTTCATAGAAAAAGAAGAAAAAACCTTGTTA
>CAMBYR010000209.1 GCA_945872375.1 uncultured Blautia sp.
TTGGACATCTTCCGGTATGGAGTGAGGGAAATGCTTATCTGGGAGGTGCAAGACCCTGCAAAATGGAAGCCAAAGGACTTCAGGCGGCAGAGAATCCCGGGGAGATCAGAGTCGAGCTGGTGGAAAAGGATGGAGGCTATTACCTGGATACCAATCTGTATGAGTATCTGGAAGGATTCACAAACCGCATGATCCATACGGATGTGCTGGGAGAGGCTTTTGAGCCGGAAGAGAAATTTGAAAATCCTGACGGTACCCCCATTCGCTTTGATGCGGATTATTTTGGAAACCACAGGGGAATTCATGTGATTCCCGGACCTTTTGCCGGAAAAGAAGAGCTGGAGAAGGAAATCTGGAGAGACTGACGAAAACAAACAGAAAAGGAGAGTTCATATGGGATACTTTAAAAATGCATCACCGGAAGCAGTGGGAATATCTTCAGAAGGAATCATCAATTTTTTGAAAGACGTGGAGAGAACCGGTCTGGAACTTCACCGGATGATGATTTTGCGTCATGGCGTATGCTGTGCAAAAATCACCTGGGCACCTTATGATGAAAATAACATGCATCCCCTGTATTCGTTCAGCAAATCACTTACTGCGACAGCCATAGGTTTTGCATGGCAGGAGGGAATTTTGTCCCTGGACGAAAAAATTGCCGACATTTTTCCGGAGGATCTGCCGGAGAATCCCTCCGAAAACTTAAAAGCCTGCACGATCCATCACCTGCTGTGTATGAGCTGCGGACATGAAACAGAGATCGGGGGTCTGGAAGCGGACTGGAGAAAGAGCTTTCTGGCACATCCGTTTCTTCATGAGCCGGGAACGTTTTATAAATACAATACGGCGGGGACGAATATGCTCTCTGCCATTATCAGGAAAAAAACAGGGCAGCAGGTGACGGAATATCTGCGAAGCCGTCTGTTCGATCCTCTTGGTATGGGAGAGGTGTATTGCTACCGGCTTCCCGATGATATGGAGACAGAGCACGGCGGGGGCGGTATGAAGATGACCCTGGAGGATATGGCGAAATTCACACAGTTTATGCTGCAGGACGGCTGCTGGGAAGGCAAGCAGCTTCTGAAAGGCTGGTACCATGCCCAGGCAGGCGTGAAGCAGATGGAAACAGACGGAGACAGTGAAGGCCATGTGAAAGAATGGGCCAACGGATATGGCTATCAGTGCTGGATGGGAAGCCTGCCCGGTTCCTTCCGCGCAGATGGTGCTTTCGGACAGTTCGGTCTTGTATATCCTTCTCTGGATCTTTGCATCATTACAAGCTCGGCTACGGAGCAGACTCAGACAATGATCGATGCAGTGAACGAATATCTTCTTCCGGCCGTGGACCCGCTTGCGGATACGGTTTCTGAGGAAAGGGGAGAGGCATTCTGCCGTCGGTTTTCGATACCGGTTCTGACCGGATGCCGCAATCCGTTATTTGAGGAAAAACTGAATCATTCTGTCTATGTGCCTCTGAGGGAGGGCGAAAGCATATCCGGAATCAAACGTCTGGTGGGAGGCGCAGGACTGCTTGGCGTTTCTGATGACGATGAAATAACAGGAATTCGCTTCTCTTTTGAAAGGGATCAGGTCATTCTTCACCTGACAGAAAATGGCGTGGAAAAAGATCTGACAGCCGGGCTGGATCACAGGTTTGCGTTTACCGTGATCGACGATATCTGTTATGCTGCAGCGGCAAGATGGCGCAGCCTTCGTAAGCTGGAACTGGAGATCCGGCGCATGGATGCCATGAGCGGAGTCCGGCTGATCTTAAAATTTGAAGAGGAACAGCTGCAGTTTGAAGCGGATGAAACGCTGATGACGGACGGCGGGCTTGGCATGCTGGAAAAAAGGCTGACAGTATTTCGGCAGGTGGCAGATCTGGATGGAATCGTGATAGAGAAAACGGGAAACAATCCGGGAGTAGAGAAAGAAAAATAGAATTGAAAAGGTGCCGGGTTTCTAACCCGGCACCTTTTTTCTCCCTTTTCTCTCCCGAAATCAGATTTAATCCGGGTTTGCAAAATATTCTTTTGCCAGCTTTGCCACGGTTCCGGACAGCAGGAACAGGGCAATAAGGTTGGGGATCGCCATAAGGCCGTTGAAGGTATCGGCGATATCCCAGAGAAGTCCCAGATCCATGGTAGCGCCTACAATGGCAACCAGGGAGTACAGGAACATAAACGGCTTGATGATTTTAGCAGAAAACAGAAATTCCGCACATCTTGCACCGTACAGACCCCAGCCCAGGATCGTGGAAAAGGCGAAGCTGCAGAGGGCAACGGCTGTGAAGATGGATACCCAGCTTCCATAGGTAACGGTAAATCCGCTGATGGTCAGCTCGGCGCCGGCAGCCGCTCCATATTCAATGGAGGTTCCGCTGCAGAGAATGACCAGTGCAGTCAGTGTACAGATGACGATCGTGTCGGTAAATACCTCAAAGATACCGAAGAGTCCCTGTTTGACCGGCTTTCTGGTATCTGCGCAGGCATGAGCGATGGAACCGGTACCAAGGCCGGCTTCGTTGGAAAAGATTCCTCTGGAAACACCTTTTTTCATACTGGTGAAAAAGCTGCCGATCACGCCTCCGGTAACGGCTCTGGGGTTGAAAGCGCCGGATATAATGGAAGAAAATACAGCAGGAACTTTCCCGATATTCAGAAAAACAACGCCCAGTGCAAGAATTACATAAAATACTGCCATAAAGGGAACCAGCTTTTCGCAGACATTGCCGATTCGTTTGATACCGCCCAGAAGAACAAGGGCAACAGCGATGGCAATGATAATGCCGATGACGAGGCTGACGGTTTGTGTAGACTCCTCTCCGATCAGATGATAGTTCAGCAGAGCGGAGTTAATGGCGGTGGTGATGGTGTTTACCTGGGTTGCATTTCCTGTGCCGAATACGGTGAGGACACCGAAAAGAGAAAACAGATAAGCCAGGAATCTCCAGTTTTTGCTGAGACCATTCTTTATATAATACATGGGACCGCCCACCAGATCCCCGTGCTGGTTGGTTTCGCGGAAATGAACGGCAAGTGTGACCTCTGAAAATTTGGTACACATACCAAGAAGTGCGGAACACCACATCCAGAATACGGCACCGGGACCGCCGATGGCGATAGCGCCTGCCACACCGGCAATGTTTCCTGTGCCGACGGTAGCTGCCAGAGCCGTACATACAGCCTGAAAGGGGGTAATGGAACCATCTGAGGCGGTCTTCTTTTTAAACATTCGGCCAATGGTGGCTTTGATTGCATAGGGGAACTTGCGGATCTGAATAAATCCGGTGCGGAAGCTGAGGATGAGTCCGACGCCGATGATACAGATCATGGCAGGAACACCCCAGATGAAGTTGTTCACGATTTTGTTGATGCCTTCAATGGTGTTTAGCATAATAAATCCTCTTTCTTTGGTGAATTTTCAGTACTATTGTAAAATCATACCATAAAATGGCCATGATGTACAGAAATGTTGTATACAATTTCAGGGAAAAAAGAGGTATATCATGTTTTTGCCTGAGAGGAGAATATGAGAAATGGTGAAAATAGAGAAAAAAACCCTTCTTTTTCGTAAGATTTCATGAAAATATGACAAGCGATTGACATACGAGGGCCCGGGATGATATATTATATACAGCAATAAAACGTTTCACAGATATACAGTAAGTAATTTTGCTGGTAACGATTCAGGATGGATATCCCGCGAGGCGTTTTCATGCATTTATGCATGAAAATCCCGAGACATACA
>CAMBYR010000210.1 GCA_945872375.1 uncultured Blautia sp.
AAGATATTTTATGAAGGGTTATTACGAATGCTGAAAACAAAAACAAAATTTCTCCGGCTGGCTCTTGGGGGTATCTTATGCGGAAGCCTGATTCTTCATCAGCCGGCTCTTATTTTTGCATCGGAAGAATCCGCGGCCTCCGTGACGCCCGTTCCTGATCCTCATACGGAGTATTACACACAGGCTGCCAAATCTGATTCCATCGAGGGATGGCCGGCCGGTCCATCCGTTGAAGCGCAGTCGGCAATTGTGCTGGATCTCAGCACGAATACCGTTCTCTACTCCAAGAATCCAAATACGGAGCTGTATCCTGCCAGTATCACAAAAATCATGACGGCATTGCTGGGATGTGAAAATCTGGATTTCGATTCCCCGATTACCATTTCCGAATCAGCGGCTTATGGAATTGAGGCGGGAAGCTCCAGTATTTATGGCGATGCAGGAGAAGTATTTACTCCGGAGCAGGTGTTAATGGGGCTTATGCTGGAATCCGCCAATGAGATGGCTCTTGCCATTTCCGAAGAGGTATCCGGTTCCACCAAAAAATTTGTGGAACTGATGAATGAACGTGCCAGACAGCTTGGCTGCGGCCACACACACTTCAATAATCCTCATGGGCTGCCTGACGAAACGCATTATACATCCGCCTATGATATGGCAAAGATTGCAAGGGCCGCGTGGTTTAATCCTCTTTTCCGAAAATTTGTTACCACCAATTACTTTGAAATACCGCCTACCAATAAATTTACAGAAACCAGATATCTTTTGAATCATCATGAGATGATGCCCACTCATAAATATGCCTACGATGGCGTACTGGGCGGCAAAACGGGATATACCACCAAAGCAGGAAGTACCCTGGTTACCTATGCGCTTCGGGATGATATGGCCCTTGTCGTGGTGGTTATGAATACGCTGAGCGGAGGCTGGTCCGATACGGCGGCACTTCTGGATTATGGTTTTGGAAATTTTCAGCATGCGGCTGTACCGGTGGAAAAAGAACCTGTTCCTGTAAAAACGCTGCCTTCAGAAAAATATATTCTGAATAACTGCGGAAATACATTTCCATTTTTCTATCAGACCGGTGTTACAGTTACCGTTCCGAATGGAACAGATCTTTCCGGACTGACAACTAAGCAGACGTTTCTCAACAATAAGGCCGGCCCGTCCCGCCTGAGAATCAATTACTATTACAACGATCAGCGTGTAGGCATCAGTTATCTGTATGAAAGAAATATTCTTTCCTCATTGCTTCAATAAAAAGGAACCGCTCCTGCCATTGTGGTGAGAGCGGTTCCGTATTTTCCGTGCATTTTTGCTCGTAACTGTGAAGGTACTGGACAGTTACCTTTTGACTTTCATATGGCGTTTCCGCCGCAGAGATTCTCTTTTTTCCCTGAGTTCCTCTGCTTCTTCCTCAGATACATTTTTCAGAGTTTTTATAGCAAAATATTTATTTTCTTCTGTTTTCCTGATACGAATCTTTCCACGGATATATCCGTGCTCCTGGCAGACAGACACACTTTCATAAATTCTGGAATTATTTAAAAACCATCTCATTTTGCGTCTTGCGGGAAGCCCGCAGATGGGACAGCGGGTGCTGTTGACTTCTTTGTCCCTCATGGTCCTTTCCTTATCCGGAAATTCTCTGGAAATATATTTGGTATAAGTAGGATAGGAAATATAAATTTCCTCTTTACGGCTCTTTGGATTTTGATAAACATCAATGGAGGAATTTGGGAAAATATACTCTTTTTCGATATTTTTCAGCACTTTTCCTGTATAAAAGGCATCTGCAAGAGCCCTGTGGAACCCATGATTCTTCTGAATCTTAAAGTAATCAATGGCATATTCCAGAGAGCGCCTGGAGATTCCGTCTTCATAACGGATGCTGAACAGTTTTTGTACATCATAATAAGTCACAGGTCCCGGAATCATCGAAAGCATTCCATAATATTTCAGATTCCTTTGAAGCTCCATCACGTCCTGGTTTCCCCAGGTGAAAAATACAGGATCCGGTCCGCACCAGTCCAGAAATTCCTGAACGGCCTGAGGAAATTTTGTTCCCTTCATCAGATCCTTATAATTTACATGAATCACCTCATGGATACTGTCATGTATCCAGTTATAAACCTGTGGTTTGATCAGGCGCTGGAAATGATTCTCCGGTTCCAGAGCATCATTTAATCTTACAGCTCCTATTTCAATAATCTCGAAAGGCAAACGGCTGTCGGAATTTTTCTTTCCACCCGGACACTGATTCCATTCCAGATCAAAAACAATAAAGCTCATTCCTAAATTCCTTTTTCCTTTCTGCTCCTTCCGATTTCTTCAAGTTCATAAATTGCGCTGATCAGGTATTCCTGGAATTTCAGTTCATCTGCATCTGTCAGAATCACTGCATTCAATTCTTCTTCTTCATGTTCCCACCAGCGAAAATCGCAGATTGAGGTTCCCCTTCCGGGACCGTCACAGCAGTCCACAGACAGGATCGTTCTGCTGACTTTAAAAATTTCAGGATGCACAAGATACATCCACGGCACTACATTGAGGAGACTTTCCTCGCCACGGTATTTGGCAGATGTATTTTCCAGCCGGTATCCCACCAGATCTCCGCAGAGCTTTGCTGCCGGATTCCCGGACTGGCAGAGCTTGGTGATCTGTTTTCTTTTCAAGGTACACTTCCATGCTGCATCCAGACCGCACATGATAAGCGGAATACCGGAATCCATGACGATCCTTGCTGCTTCCGGATCTGCGTAGAGATGTGCTTCCGCCGAAGCTGTGATATCTCCTCCACGGGCGGCTCCGCCTGCGAAGATAATTTCGCGGATCCGGTCTGCTGTTTCCGGAAACAGCTTTAAAAGCATTGCCATATTGGTAAGCGGCCCGCAGCAGACAAATGTAACCTTTTCATTTTCTGTAAGTTTCGAGAGAAGTGTGTGCAGATAAAAAACGGCATGTTCCTCTTCGGGCTGAGCCACAGCTTCAGAGAGCCCGCATTCCCCGGGTCCGGCGTCGCCGTAGATTTCCTTTTCTGCCAAAGGTGCTTTTACCAGCGGCGCGTCCATTCCCTCAGCCACAGGGATTTTTAATTCAAAAAAATCTGCCAGATCCAGGGTTCTTCGTGTTACCTTTTTTACGGACCTGCTGCTGCTTACGGTTGTAATGGCCAGAAGCTCCAGTGTGTCCTGATTGGCCGCCGCAAAAGCCAGTGCTGCTGCGATATCAGGATCCGGTCCGCAGTCCATAATTAATTTTCTTTTTTTCATATTTTTTCCCCGTTATCTTTTCTGTCCGGTACATCGTTTCACAGATTTCCTGACAGTCATTCGGGCAGTCTGCAAAACGATGTACCAGCACTTTTAGTATAACAGAGTTCTTTGTTTCTTTCAATATGTCAGTCTATCGAGAAATGTCAGAAAATGGAAAAAGATAAAAAAAGACTTGACATATGGAATTTTAACCCCTTATAATAAATGGGCATAAATGAAAGACGTTGATGGAGAGAGTACGCTGTGAAAAACGCTGCAGCGAGCCGGGGACGGTGTAAGCCCGGTGCAAGTATTTACAGGGGAAAATCACTCCGGAGTTTCTTTTCTGAAGAGCATGAACATAAAATGCTGCAGTAAGAACAGACGGTGTTTCCGCCGTTAAAGGGAACATGTATCGGCAGTGTGCCCGTACAGTGTAACAGGTGGTGCGAATGTGTAACAGACTTTCGTCCTTTTACAGGACGGGAGTTTTTTT
>CAMBYR010000211.1 GCA_945872375.1 uncultured Blautia sp.
ATAGGTTCCTTCATGATAACGGATCGTCGGAGCATAGATTCCCTCCGAATGTCCGCTGCTCCCAAGCGGAAGCTGGGACGGACGGTCCAGAATATTTCCGATCTGTGTCCAGTTCAAAAGATCCCTGCTCCGAAAGATCGGAACACCGGGAAAACAGGCGAACGTGGAGTTGACCAGATAATAATCCTCTCCCACTCTGCAAACCGAAGGATCCGGGTAAAATCCCGGTAAAATGGGATTTTTCCATTTCTTCTTATTCATACAAACATCCTCTAACGCTTTATTTTTATGAAAATAACAGGATTTCCGGTAAGCTCACAGCTCCGCTTGTCCGGCTGGCTGCAGCCAACAAATAATTCAAATTCATCTCCGTCTTTGATTCTCTGCCCTTCTTCATCCACTACCAGGAACGCTGCCTCGGAAACCGGAATTTTCACCGTTTTCTTCTCACCGGGCTGCAGTTCCGTTTTCAGGAATCCTGCCAGAGAATAATTACGAACAGCAAACCGGGAATGCAGATTTTTTACATAAACCTGTACCACGTCCTTAACAGCAGCCGTTCCAAAGTTTTCAGCCTCTGCTGTTATCACCAGTCCATGATCCGTTTCCTCTGCTGAAGCCGCAGTTACACGGACATTTCCGTAAGTCAGTCCATAGCCGAACGGATACTGAGCTTCCCTTTCCATATAACGGTATGTTCTGCCCTTCATAGAATAGTCTTCGAAATCCGGCAGCTCCTCTATCGACTGATAAAAGGTAATCGGAAGCTTTCCGCAGGGAGAACTTTCTCCAAACAGAATCTTCGCTGCCGCTGCCCCTCCCTGACTTCCGGGATACCAGAGCATCATCACCGCGTCAAAATGCTCTGCTGCATAGCTCATGTCAATATCACTTCCGGCCATCAGGCACAGCACCACCGGTTTTCCGATTTTGCTGATCTCTTCCATCAGTTCCCGCTGAATCAGCGGAAGCTTAAGATCCTCCTTATCACCGGATGCATAGCTGTTTCCGGTATCTCCTTCTTCTCCTTCCAGGGTTTCGTCCAGTCCGACACAAAGGATTACGACGTCACTGTTTTGTGCTACGATCTTTGCCTCTGCCATTCGGTCTCTGGCACAAGCCAGCGGTTCCGTCCGATCCCGGAACAGGTCACAGCCCACGCTGGTCAGAATACGCACGTCATCTCCCAGATAGCTTTGCAGACCTTCCTGAAGTGTCACATAATTCGAAGCGGTTCCATGATAATTTCCCACCAGAGCCTTACGGCTGTCCGCATTCGGTCCAATGATTCCGATAGTATTGATTTTTTCTTTTGAAAGTGGAAGAATACCATTATTTTTCAGCAGTACAAAACTCTCAGATGCAGCTTTTTCAGCCAGAGCAAGATGCTCCTTACACTCTACCACATCATATGGAATCCGGTCGTATTCACTTCCGTCAAACAGTCCCAGCATAAATCTGGTGGTAAACAGACGAACTGCAGATTCGGTAATGGTTTCCTCTGTCACGAGCCCTTTTTCATACGCCTTCAGAATATGCAGATATGTATTTCCGCAGTTCAGGTCACAGCCCAGATTGATGGCCATCGCTGCAGATTCTTCCGCAGTTGCCGTTACCATATGAGACTCATGGAAGTCACGGATGGCCCAGCAGTCTGATACAAAATGTCCTTCAAATCCCCATCTTCCTCTCAGAATATCCTGCAGAACACGGCTGCCGCAGCATGGTTCCCCGTTTACACGATTGTAGGCTCCCATCACTGCTTCCACATCAGCTTCCTTTACCAGCGCCTCAAAAGCCGGCAGATAGGTTTCCTCCATATCCTTCCTGTTTACGCTGACATTCGCTTCATGACGGGTGGCTTCCGGTCCGGAGTGTACTGCAAAATGCTTTGCACAGGCCGCTGCCTTCATGGTTTCACCATCACCCTGGAGACCTTTTACAAAGGCCACACCAAGCCGTGATGACAGATACGGGTCCTCTCCGTAGGTCTCATGTCCCCGTCCCCATCTTGGATCCCGGAAGATATTCACATTCGGCGACCAGAAAGTAAGTCCCTTGTAAATATCCCTGTCCTCCAGAGAAGAGAATGCATTATATTTGGCACGTCCTTCCTCGGCAACGACTTCTGCCATCTTCCCAACAAGGTCCGGGTCAAAAGAGGCTGCCATACCGATTGCCTGCGGAAAAACAGTGGCCTGTCCGGCTCGTGCCACCCCGTGAAGCCCTTCATTCCACCAGTTGTATGCCGGAACATTCAGTCGTTCTACCGGCAGCGCATCATATCTGAGCTGTCCGGCTTTTTCTTCCAGTGTCATCTGTGACACAAGATCCTCTGCCTTTTTTCTTGCCTCTTCACGTCTCATTGATTATCCCCTTGTTCCTTTCATCAGTTGATTTATATTCTACATCATCAGCCTTTTACCGCTCCCGTTGTCAGGCCATCTACGATCTGATTACTGAAACAGCAGTATACGACAATCGTCGGAACGATTGCAAGAACAATCGCTGCAAACATCTGCGAATAATTTGTATTATACGGACCAACAAATTTTGACAGCGAAACCGGCAGTGTTTTTTTGGTATCGTCGGAGATAAATACCATTGCCAGCAAAAGTTCATTCCAGTTTGCCACAAAGGTCATAAGGCCTGTTACAAAAAGACCTGTCCGGCTTAATGGCAGCGCGATCTTATAAAAAATCTGATAGATGGAGCAGCCATCGATACAGGCTGATTCAATCAGCTCATTTGGCATGCTTTTGAAAAATCCCGTCATGATGAAAACAGTAACCGGAAGGGCAAATGTCAGATACGGCAGGATCAGCCCCACCAGACTGTTGGTCATTCCCATTTTAGAAAATCTGGTAAACAGCGGGATCAACACGCAGTGAACCGGAATCATCATTCCCATCATAAAATAAACCATTGCTGCCCCGGAAAATTTCCAGCGCATTCTTCCGATTGCAAATGCAGCCATAGATCCCACAAGCATACTTAAGATCAATGTAATAATACATACAAGAGCCGAATTCCGTGTCGCTTTTCCCAGTTTGCCGGCCGTCCATGCAACGACGTAATTATCCAGTGCCAGAGACTCCGGAAGCGCAAACGGAGAGGTAAAGATTTCTGCATTTGTTTTAAAGGATACAAAAAATACCCATATAAGAGGAACAATATAGATCAGTGCCAGCAAAAACAGGAACACATAGATGATTTTTGTGGCCACCGATGTTTTCTTTTTCTTTTTTTCTTTCACTTTTTCCACAGATTCTTCCCCCTTACATCTCATATTCTTCTGACTTGACAACCTTATTGATAAATAATGTCACCAGAAGACACAGTACCAGAAGAACCACACCAATGGCACTTGCATAACCATATTTAAAGAACTTAAATCCCTGTGTATACAAATGGGTTGCCAAAACTTCTGTCCTGTGATTCGGGCCGCCTTCTGTCATGTTAAAAATAAGGTCAAAAAACTTCAGTGATCCGATTGCATTCAGAGACATTGCCGTAGCAATCATCGGGCGAATCAGCGGAAGGGTAATATAACGGAATGCCGCCGGTTTGGAGCAGCCGTCCAGATAAGCCGCCTCGTAAAGCGATTTGCTGATTCCGGATATTCTGTGGATGCGCTCATTGCTAAACTGTCAGATTTTGCAATAACTCTTGTCGGGTCGTTTCCGCCGTCGATTCCCGGGAAGGAGAATACGC
>CAMBYR010000212.1 GCA_945872375.1 uncultured Blautia sp.
GGGATCCGGAAGCGATTCGTGCCAGAATGAGGGAGCTTTCGGAACAGCGTACCAGCAAGCAGCCGCTGGAATACCCGAGTGCGGGAAGTACGTTTAAGCGTCCGGAAGGATATTTTGCAGGCAAGCTGATTATGGACTGCGGCCTTCGGGGCTACCGTGTGGGCGGAGCAGAGGTTTCTCAGAAGCACTGTGGTTTTGTAATCAATGCCGGCGGTGCCACTGCGGCTGACGTACGTGCGCTGATGCAGGATGTAACCGAAAAAGTACAGGAGAAGTTCGGAGTGACTCTGGAACCGGAAGTAAAATTCCTGGGAGATTTCTGATTCATTCTGACGGGAGAGAAAAGATGCGGTTAGTCATTGTCACCGGGGTTTCGGGCGCCGGAAAAACATCTGCATTGAAAATGCTGGAGGACGCAGGATATTTCTGCGTGGATAATCTTCCCATAGCGCTGGTGGAGAAGTTTGTTTCTCTGATGGAGGCGACGCAGGAAGAAGAAATGCACAATGCAGCCATTGGAATTGATGCCAGAAGCGGCCGCTCTCTGGGAGAACTGGAGAAGGTGCTGGATCATATGACTGCATCCGGCGAAGAGTATGAAATCCTGTTCCTGGATGCAGAGGATCGTGTACTGGTAAAAAGATATAAGGAAACAAGAAGAAGTCATCCTCTGGCGATGAATGGCCGTGTGGATGACGGAATCCGCCTGGAACGGGAAAAAATGCGTTTTCTGAAGGAGCGGGCGGATTATATCATCGATACCACGCATCTTCTTACGAGGGAATTGAAGGAAGAGGTGGAACGGATTTTTGTGGAAAACGCAGGATTCCGGAATATGGTCATCTCTGTGCTGTCATTCGGGTTTAAATACGGAACACCGGCAGATGCAGATCTGATCTTTGACGTAAGGTTTCTTCCGAATCCCTACTATGTGGATGAGCTGAAGCCGCTGACAGGACTGGATGAAGGCGTTTATCAGTATGTTATGGATAACGATACGGCCAGAACCTTTGCCGCCAAGCTTGAGGACATGGTGAAGTTTCTGATTCCCCACTATGTACGGGAAGGAAAAACAAATCTGGTGATCGGTATAGGATGTACGGGAGGAAAACATCGTTCCGTGACTCTTGCGCGGGTGCTGTATGACAGGCTCAGCGAATCCAGAGAGTACGGACTTCGGCTGGAGCACAGGGACATCATGCGCGATGCCATAGGGAAAAAATAAAAAGAGAGGTTGGAAAATGTCTTTTTCAGGGATGGTGAAAGAAGAACTTTCCAAACAGATCGGTGCTGCCCGTCACTGCAGGATCGCGGAAATTGCCGCTTTGCTCAGCGCCTGCGGGCGTATCACACCGGAAGGACATCTGAGAATACAGATGGAAAATGATGCAGTTATAAGAAAATACTTTACATTGCTGAGAAAAACCTTTAATATAGAATCTGAAATATTTGTCCGGGAAAGCAGTCCTCAGAAAAAGGGACAGGTTTATTATGTGGAACTGAAGGATGAGGATGAAATTCGTCAGGTGCTTCAGGCCGCCAAGCTGATTACGGACACGGAAAACGGAGAGACGCTCATTTCCGGCAGCGGACTTGTGACTCAGCAGAGCTGCTGTAAACGGGCTTTTATCCGGGGATCTTTTCTGGCAGCCGGTTCTATCAGTGATCCGAGAAAGGGATATCATTTTGAACTGGTTTGTGCAGAAGAAAGCAAGGCATTTCAGTTACAGGATATTATTCGCAGTTTTCAGATTGATGCAAAGATCGTACAGCGGAAAAGATCATATGTAGTCTATGTAAAAGAGGGAGATCAGATCGTGGACATGCTGGCCCTTATGGAAGCAAACGTGGCTCTTATGAATCTTGAGAATATTCGGATTCTCAAGGAAATGCGCAATACAGTCAATCGCAGAGTCAACTGTGAAACTGCAAATATCAATAAAACGGTGAACGCAGCAGTCAAGCAAATGGAAGACATCAAGCTGATCGAGAAAAAGACCGGACTGGAGAATCTGAATGAGGGGCTTGCTGAAATTGCTCGTCTGCGTCTGCAGTATCCGGAAGCTACACTAAAAGAATTAGGTATGATGTTGAACCCGCAGGTAGGCAAATCAGGTGTAAATCACCGTCTGCGTAAGCTCAGTGAAATTGCAAATGAAATGCGGGAAAACAAGGAGGAGTTATTATGATTAAAAAACCAATCACTATTAATCTTTCTACTGGACTGGAAGCACGCCCTGTTGCACAACTGGTTCAGGTGGCCAGTCAGTTTAACAGCGAGATTTATGTTGAGATTGGAAAGAAGAAAGTCAATGCAAAAAGCATCATGGGTATGATGACCCTGGGACTGGATGCGGGAGAAGAGATTACTCTTTCTGCAAACGGTGAAGATGAAGAAGCGGCAATGTCAAGCATTGAAAAGTATTTAAGCAATCAATAATTTCAAATTGAAAAAAGAGTTTTTGGCCGGACAGGCATGAAAAAACCGGAAAGTGTATCAGAAGACTTTCCGGTTTTTCTATTATGCGGCTGGGGTTTTTGCGTGTCCTTTTCGGGAAAAAAGGAGCGGATAAAGAAGGATGATCCACAGGACAGCAGCAAAGTAACGGAAAAAGGCTGCCGCCAGTGATGTACCGATGATCAGCTTCAGACCTTCCAGAAGCAGCGCGGCCACCAGAAGACCAAAGATCAGGCGGGCTGCCTTTGCCTTTGTGGTTTTGGGAAGCGTAAAACGGATGTATCTGTTTTCGGCATAATATCCGATAGAAAATGCTGTTCCCGCTCCGGCTGCTTTCAGACAGTCTGAAGCGTAATGTGTTTCTATGATTCCCTGATGGTTCAGAAACAGTGCGTAGATCATCAGGGCACCGCACAGCAGGAACAGTACAACAGACACCGGTCCTTCTTTTCCCTCAAAAGAATTCTTCTTATATAAGAAGTGATTGGTCAGAAGCACACAGAGTATTGTGAGGAAAAAGGAAACAAGAACATCCTTCGGTGTATGGCAGCCCAGATACATACGGGAGAACATTACGGCGAGGATGACAATCAGGCACACGATTTTTCCTGCGGTTTTTCGGAGCCGAACGGCCAGGGTTCCCAGAAGTGCCGTGATGCTCTGGGTATGTCCGCTGGGAAAGGAGTAGCCTGTGGCGTCCAAAATTGCGGAAGCCACCGGCTGGAATTTTGGATCCAGAATCCATGGCCTTGGGATGCGGAAGGTGATCTTCAGCCCCTGTATCAGAAGACCGGAGATGAAATAGGAAAAACCAAGGGTGTATGCAAGCTTTTTGTTGGAGCACCAGTAGAGCCAGCAGATCACGGTTACCACAAAAAGCTCCTGTGCCAGATAGGTGACTGCCTGAAAGAAAAAATCACCGGCAGGTGTTCGGAGGCCGGCGAGAAAATGAAGAAAATTCATAAAGACGGTCCTTTCTTTTATTGAGATTTTTTTTAAATAAATATGATTTTCTACCTGAAATTACAGTATATTATAAGTTGACCACAGGAAAAAAACAAGGTATAATAAACGATAGATTATCCTGAAACATGAAGAAGAGATTTTTATCAAAAAAAACAGAAGTGAGGTTCGTTGCCAATGTCCAAGTTTTTGAAATTTATCGTGCATTTTGTAATAATATGTACCATCCTCTGTGTGGTGGCGCTGGCTGTCCCGCCGTTTTT
>CAMBYR010000213.1 GCA_945872375.1 uncultured Blautia sp.
CGGAGACAGACCTCATTGTTTTCAAAGGTGTCTGTTCCGATCAGCTCCGCACTTCCCGTATTCACATGAAACGAAACATTATAGGCAGGACGTCCGAAAATCCAGGCAAGATTCTCTGCCAGAACATTTTTGCCGGATGCCTTGGGGCCTGTAAGAAGCAGATTTTCGCCCTGAAGCAGTCCTGCAATAGCCATTTCCAACACATCTTTTCCATAAAAAGGCATAGAAGGGGCTCCTACACGCTCCTTCACCTCTTCCGGAATTTCATAGGCCGCCCGGAACTCTTCCACTTTTTTCAGCAGTTCCGGTGCAACGCCCTGCTCCTCCAGAAACTGTAATTCTTTCATAAAAATCATTTTTCCTCTTCATATAGTAGTATCGAATCGGTTCTTTTACACTTCAAAGATCAGATCGCCGTAAGAAGGCATCGGCCACATTTCCTTGTCCACCAGCATTTCCAGTTCATCCACAGGAGATCTCAGTGCCTCCATGGCCGGAACCGCCTTTTCTCTGCAGAATAAAGCGCGCTCCCTGCCTTCCGGAATATTGGGGATCTCGATCACGATCTTTTTCAGTTTGCTCATGGCACTGTTGACACTTTTCAGCAATGCAGATGTTTTTTTCAGCAGATCCATCTGTACACTGACATCAATTGGGCCAACAGCGGTTACCGCATTGATCGAATCCGCCAGAACGGTGGTATACCGGATCACTGCCGGAATGATCTGCTTGGTGGCAATGTCGATCATGGTCTTTGCCTCTATATTGATCGCTTTCGCATAAATTTCATACTGAATTTCTGCCCTGGATTCCAGCTCCGCCCGGGTAAATACGCCGAAGGATTCAAAAAGCTGTACCGCTTTCTCTGTGGTAAGGGCAGGAATCGCGTCTACCATGGACGGCAGATTTGGCAGGCCTCTCCGGGCTGCTTCCTTCTCCCATTCCGGTGCATAGCCGTTTCCGTTAAACACGATCCTCTGATGTTCCGTTGCATATTCCTTGATCAGATCATGGACAGCCATATCAAAATCGGGGGCTGCCTCCAGACGGTCACAGGCTTCCTTGAAGGCTTCTGCCGCAATGGTATTCAGTACCACATTACATTCAGAGATGGAATCTCTGGAGCCCACCATACGAAACTCAAATTTATTGCCTGTAAAGGCAAATGGAGAGGTACGGTTTCTGTCTGTGGCATCCTTCATGAAATCCGGAAGTGTCTTCACACCCGTATCCAGCTTGCCTCCCTTTTTGCTGTGTGTGGCCGTTCCCGTACTGATCAGCTGTTCCAGGACATCTTCCAGCTGCTCTCCCAGGAAGACGGAAATAACTGCCGGCGGCGCCTCGTTTCCACCCAGTCTCTGGTCATTTCCCACATCTGCCGCAGATTCTCTCAGAAGATCCGCATGTGTATCCACTGCTTTCAGAATACAGGTAAGCACCAGAAGAAACTGAATATTTTCGTGAGGTGTTTTTCCGGGATCCAGAAGGTTAATACCATCGTCCGTGGTCAGAGACCAGTTGTTATGCTTTCCGGAACCATTGACACCGGCAAACGGTTTTTCGTGAAGAAGGCAGCGCATACCGTGACGGCTTGCCACTTTTTTCAGAATACGCATCATGATCTGGTTATGGTCAGCCGCAATATTCACAGGCGCATAGATGGGAGCCAGCTCATGCTGTGCAGGAGCCACCTCATTGTGCTGCGTTTTGGCAGCCACGCCAAGTCTCCAGCATTCTTCATTTACTTCCTTCATATATGCTGAAATTCTCTGACGAATGGTGCCGAGATAATGGTCATCCATTTCCTGGCCCTTTGGCGGCATTGCTCCAAACAGCGTTCTCCCTGTATAAATCAGGTCTTTTCGCTGCATCCATTTTTCCTTATCGATCAGGAAATATTCCTGTTCCGCCCCCACGGACGGCGTTACCCTGCGTGAGGTCTGATTTCCAAACAGACGAAGAAGACGGAGAGCCTGTACATTAATCGCTTCCATGGAACGAAGAAGCGGTGTTTTCTGATCCAGAGCCTCTCCTGTATAAGAACAGAACGCGGTGGGGATACAAAGAATTCCTCCGGCAGCATCATGTCTGACAAATGCAGGGGAAGTACAATCCCATGTCGTATAGCCTCTTGCCTCAAAAGTTGCCCGCAGTCCTCCTGACGGGAAAGAGGAAGCATCCGGTTCTCCCTTGATCAGCTCTTTCCCGGAAAAGCTCATGAGAACCTTTCCGTTTTCCATTGGTGCGGTGATAAATGCGTCATGCTTTTCCGCAGTTACTCCGGTCAGCGGCTGGAACCAGTGGCTGTAATGAGTAGCTCCTTTTTCGATGGCCCATTCCTTCATTTCATGAGCAACCACATCGGCAATTTCCATGGAAAGTTCTTTTCCCTCTTCAATGGTCTTCTTTAATTCTTTGTAGATTTTCTTCGGGAGGCGTGCCTGCATAACGGAATCGTTAAAAACATCGCATCCAAAAGTTTCCACTACATTGATATAATCTGCCATTCTTGTTCTCCTTTCGCCTGTCTCCTATTCTTCTTTGGTGCTTTTCAGATACAGATTCAATGCTTCATGTCTGTTTTCAATTTCAACGAGGGTGTGATTTCCTCCGAACTCTCCATCCAGAGTCCAGGAAACCTCTTCTTCTGATTCAAATGTTATTTTTTTTGTTTTAAAGGAATAGATCAGATTAGAGTTATCCTCCTCCATCAGAACCGCAGCCAGCATTTCCTGAAGCTCCAGCGGATTCTTGGGCCGTGTGATCAGAGTGACCTCAAACAGGCCATCATTCATATCCACATTTTTTCCTGTGAGCTTTTTGAATCCGCCCACAGACCTTGAATTCGTCACCATTCCGTAAATAAAATCATCTTCCACCACATTGGTGCCGGCCTCTTTGCCGATATCATCGCATGTGACCTTCATGTGATAGGATTTGATCTCAAACAGGCGCTTCATTCCTTCCAGAAGATATGCCACATGTCCAAGAACATTTTTCAGATCCTGATCCGTTTCATATGAGACATCGGTAAATAATCCGAAGGCAGCTATATAAGCAAAGGTATGGCTTCCGAATTTTCCGATATCGCAGTGATAAAGTTCTTCTTTCATAATATTTTCAGCTGCTTCTGCCATATCCTTTGGCATAAACAGACTGTTTGCAAAATCATTGGTACTTCCGGCGGGGATATATCCTACGGGTACGCTGCTTTCCTTTTCCATGATTCCCGTAACCACTTCATCCAGCGTTCCGTCTCCGCCGCTGCAAACGATCAGATCCACTCTGTCTGCATATTCTTTTGCTTTTTCATAAGCATCTCTCGGATACTGAGTTGCGTGAATAATAACTTCATAATCATTTTTATTGAAGATATCCACAATATCCAGAAGATGTGTCTTGATTTTTCCCTTGCCGGCTTTTGGATTAAATACAAACAGCATTTGTTTTTTCAAATTGCTGGCCTCCTTTCAATCTGGTAGCTCTGCCTTATGGATTCCTCTTTCCTTTCCCTTTCCTTATGGCTGCTGTTCGGGCCCTTTTTTCATAAAGAAAAGCTGATTGCTTCGCATGCAGGCATGCTGCTGCCCGGGACTTTTATAATAATATAAGAAAATCTGGTGAAAATGTCAATGAATTTGTCCGGGAAATAAATGCC